>NZ_JBFBBZ010000075.1:0-37526 GCF_040682935.1 Amycolatopsis sp. NPDC051061 | reverse complement strand
GGAGCCGCGACGGCCGCATTTCCGCTTCCCGCAAGGCCCCGCGGGTCTCGGGAAGCGGCCGACCTGGCGGCGGGGCGCAGGGAGACCCGCCGCCGGGGGACGCCGAACAGCGGCGGCGTCCCGCCGGTCGCCGTCACCACCGGATCACTCCAGGGTCGTGACGGCGGCCGGCCCTCTGCTCATGACGGTCCGGCGGTCGGGACCAAGGCCGGGCCGTCGAGTTCTGGGTCCGGCAGCGAGCCGCTGAGCCCACCGGCCCACCCTCTCGGACATACTGTCGTCGGTGACGGCGGCGGTCGCGTTTCCGGAATCTCAAGTGGCCGCCTGTTGTCGAAGCTTCGTAAACCGGCGCCACGAGGGGGCCCGCCATTTCAGCACCACAACACGACCCTGAGCTCTTCGACGAGCTGATGCGCGCGGAACTGCGGAGTCAGCCAGTCAGTCGCTATGCGATCGCGACGCTCGTGACGGGGCTGCTCGGCGGGCTGCTCGCGCCGGTCTTCGGTGTCATCGCCGCGGTACGGATCAGGAAGCACCGGCAGCGGGGCTGGGTGCTGGTGATCTGCGGGCTGGTGGCCTTCGCCGCTTGGGCGAGCGTGATCACTTACCAGGTCGCCACCGGGTCGGCGTGGTGGCAGCAGCCACCCCAGGAGCGACTGCCCGAAGGGGCGGCTCACGGGCTCGACCTGACCGCGGGTGATTGCTTCTGGTCCCCGCCGGCTTCGGGTGCCACCGATGTGCTGCGGGCGCCGTGCTCCACGCCGCACACCGCCGAGGCGTTCGAAGTGCTCCCGCTGGACGGGGGCGCGATGCCGGACATCGTCGAGGTCTACCAGCGCACCCTCGCTCGGTGCGAGGCCGACGCCCGCGAGATGTCCGGTGTCCGCGTCCAGGTCGTGACGCCGACGTCGGCGAGCTGGAACGAGGGCAAGCACCGTGCGGTCTGCTACTACCGCTTCGCGACCGAGATGACCGCACCCGTGCGGTGAGCGGCTCACGCCGAAGCGTCCACCGCCGGGGACGTCGCGGCCTGCGGTGTCGGCGGCGTGGCCGGACCAGCGGTTTGCCGTAGTCGTCGCCGGAATGGACCAGTACGTCGAGCCGGCGGGCCCCGCAGCGATCCAGCAGCGGTTGACTTGTCGCTACCCGCCTGATCGGCGACCTGGTAACGCTCGGCCGCCGTGGCGCTGACGGAGCGAGGAAGGCGAGCGCACTAGATCCAGTTACGAGCTGAGAAGGAAGCGCGCTCATGGCCTCGCCGCCGCAGTTTAACCGGAAGATCAGGCCGGGACCAAACGGTTGAGCGTGTCCAACGTGATCACCGACGCCGACCGCGGAAGCCCCTCCGGCCGCTGCAGCCCGACGTACGTCACCGGCTCGTCCGCTCGCAGCTGCGGTGTCCACTCCGTCACCGTCGTCCCGGCGGCCCGCAGCAGGTCGACCAGGTACCGGACGGTCAGGTACTTCCGCCGGACCAGGCCGCGCACCAGTTCGCTCGTCTCACCGTGGTTGGTTTCGACCTGGTTGAAGCGCGGCGAGCCGGCCAGGTACAGGTGCAGCCACGTCGCCGTCCACGTGCCGAAGCTGTCCCGGCCGAACACGATCGGCAGCGCGACCCGGCCGGTGCCGCGCAGGTCCGATCGGGTCCGCACGGTACGGGCTTCGAACGGCATCCCCCGCTGCGCCTCGTCGCGGATCATCCAGCCGAACATCGACTCGGTGACCGCGGTGAACCCCTCTCCCGAGTAGACGTTCACCTGCGGCACGACGTAGGCGGCGTCGATCGGGCCGAGCGGGACGTCGATGAACTCCGTCGCCCCGTCCGGCGCGTCCGTGATGTCGCCGGAGTACACCGCGCCGCCTTTGCGGAAGTTGGTCCACGACACGTGACCCGCGAAGCGGAAGTGCCGGTCCAGGAGCAGTGCGGACAGGTCGAAGTCCGTGGTGTCCTTCGTCTGCCGCCAGTAGGTGAAGAACCGCAGCACCTCGCCCTCGATGTGGCTGCGCGAACCCCGTGGCAGCACGGCGAACCCGTCTTCGCTCGCCTTGCCCGACAGCGGCAGCGCCACGTCCAGCACGTCCGGGTCGACGACGAGCCGTTCGATCGCGGGCAGCCGCGCCGCGACCTCGGCGTCGATCAGGCCGCTCGCTCGCTCGATGACCTCGGGTGGCAGTGGCGGCCGCGTGTCCGCGGTGACCCAGGCGCGCCGTTCCCGCGTGGTGAACGCCCTCGTCCCGGCCGGTTCGGCGCGGTTGCCCAGGTGTTCGCGCACCGAGCACAGCACTCGTCCCGACACGGACCCGAGGACCTTGCCGACGGCGTCGAGCAGGTCGTCCTGTTCGGCGGGGCTCGCCTGTCGCAGCAGCCGGTCCAGCGATCGCATCAGCATCCCCGGCGCGGCACTGAGCACACCCGCCGCGCGAACGACGTCGCGGTCGGCGAAGGCGGCCTCGGCCCGCCCGGCGATCGTCGGTACGGACCGGTCGCCGCGGGCTACGTCGAACACCGCACGCGCGCCCGGATGGGCCGAGTTCTCGTACGCGTGCAGGTACGTGCCGAGCCGTTTGAAGCGTTCGGGGAAGCGCTTGACGTCGCCGAGCTTGGCCGCGTTGCCGCCGACGACGCGATCCAGCTCCCCGAGCAGGACGCGCCGCTCGCGCCGGCTGAAGCTGCGAAACCGCGTCGGGGTGGCGAGCGTGACGTCGCCGCCGCTGGCCGCACAGGCGGTGCGCAGCACGTCGACGACGGTGTCGGCCGCGACGAGCGGCCGCCCGGCGGCGAGCAGGACCCCGTTGACGACGGCACGGTTCTCCCGCATCGGCACGGCGGCCGGCTCGACGGCGTAGCAGGTCAGCGCCAGCTCACCGAGCAGAGCCAGATCGGCCTCACCCAGCGGCGTGACCGACTCGGCGAGGGTCCGGTACAGCGCCTCGGTCTCTTCCTGCAGGGTCCCACCGAGGTGCACGAGGGTGACCCGGTCCCCGGCGGAGGCGATCAGCTCCTCGTGCGCGTCGAGCAACTCGGCGAAGCTGTGCTGGTAGCGGCCGTAGCGGGGCAGGGTGAGCAGGTCGACGACGCCGTGGTTCTCACCGAAGGTTCCGCGCAGGCAGTGCGCCCAGAACTCGACGGTGTCCGGCACGCCGCGCGGAAAGCGCTTGAAGTAGGAGCTGTGCTTGACGTCGTCCCCGACCAGCTCCCGCACGGCCCCGACGACGTCGACGGCGATGCCCATCGCCGCCCCGGCCCGCCGCGTGGCAACGTATTCGACCAGCGCACGATCGGCCTTGAACCCGGCCGTGACGAGTACGGCATCCATCTGCCGGGCGACGGCGGCCCCGTCCCCGGCGGGCGCGTCCGTGCGCGGGACGCGCAGGGTGTGGCGGATGATCGTCTGCAGCATGGTCCGTCCCGGCTCGGTCGTGAACGGACAGATGATCACCCGGCGAGTTCGGAGCCGTCAACGCGTTATCGAGCGCGGGTGCCGCACTGCGCAGTGCGGCACCCGCGTCGCGGTCATCAAGGGAGCTGGGCGACCTCCGCGTCCGTCAACGCCTTGCCCACCACGCCGACCTCGTCGACCGCGCCGCTCCAGAAGTCGACGTTGCGGCCGTCGTACTTGGCTCGCCCGACCGTGAACGCGCCGGTGCCGGCCAGTGCCGGTCCGGCCGGGGCCGTCGCGACCTTCACGCCGTCCACGTAGAGCCGGATCTCGGTGCCGGCCCGCACACCCGTGAGCTCGTACCAGCGGCCGATCTCCGGCACGACCTCGTACCGGGCCCGGTTGCCGCCGGGTGTGCTGAACGCGAACGCGCCCTGCCCGTACTGCAGGTAGAACGGGCTCTCCCGCTCCCTGCCGTCCTGGCTCACCGCGGTCGCGTAGTTGCCGGGCAGCTCGTCGAGCCGCACCTTCGCGGACACGGTGTAGTCACCGGTCGTGTCGACCACCGGGCCGTAGGTGTCGGCGGAGCCGCCGGTGAACTGCAGCGCGCCGTCCTTGAACGCCACCCCGGACGGGGTGAGCGTCAGCGGGTTGTGACCGCCGCTCGAGTCCTTCGCGGTCGTTCCCCGGCGCTCGTCGAGGTTCCACTCGCCCTTGCCCGCGTACGGGTAGGGCTTGCCCGCGTCGGCACCGGCCTCGATCACGCGCCGGTTGATCTCGCGGACGGGACCCGGGTCGACCTTGAGGCGCTTGCGGTCGTAGGTCCAGAGCCCGTTGAGCTCGCCTTCCAGATCGGTGACCTGCGTGTAGACCGACGCCGACAGCTCGGCTCGAGCCTGTCCGAGGTAGAACGTGCGGGTGTTGTCGACGTACTTCGCCGTCAGCGCCGCCTTGTCCGCCACCCCGCTGTAGATCGCGATCGGCGCACCCGGCCACTGGTGACCCGGCGTGCGCAGCGTGAATCCGCCGTGTTCGCCGTCCATCGCGACGCGTGTGCCGTCCGAGTGGGCCGGGTCGGTGTTGTTGTAGTCGTGGTGGTCAATGACGTCGCCGCGGCCCGAGTCGCCCTTGGAGGCGCAGCAGTTCACCCCGCTGTGGGCGTTGACGATCCGGCTCGGGTCGGCGGCCTTGACCTGGTCGGTGATCCGGCCGGTGGCGGTCTTGTCCCACTCGCCCCAGCCCTCGTTGAACACGATCCAGGCGTAGACCGACGGGTAGTTCTGCAGCTGGTGCATCTCTTCCAGGCCTTGGCTGAGCCACGCCTGCTGCGCCGCGGGGTTGTTGCCGTCCTCGACGGACACGAAGTCCTGCCACACCAGCAGTCCCAGCTGGTCCGCGTGGTAGTACCAGCGGGCGGGCTCGACCTTGATGTGCTTGCGGACGGCGTTGAAGCCGAGGTCCTTCTGCGCCTTCAGGTCGAACACGAGGGCCTCGTCGCTGGGCGCGGTGTTCAGGCCGTCGGGGTAGAAGCCCTGGTCCAGCTGCATCAGGTTGAAGATCGGCTTGCCGTTGAGCGTCAGCTTCGGTGTGCCGCCGACAGTGGTGATGCCGGTGGACCGCATGCCGAAGTAGCTCTTGACCTTGTCGCTGCCCAGCCTGATCTCCAGCTGGTAGAGGTACGGGTCGTCCGGCGTCCACAGGTGCGGGTTGGGTACCGCCAGCTTCAGGTTCGCGTTCGCCGGCCCGGTGACCGCGGCGACCTGCCGGCCGCGCGAGTCCTTGGCGACCGCCGTGACGGTCGCGTTGCCCGCGGACTTGACGTTGAGCGCCAGCGAGTTGGTGGTGAGGTCGGGAGTCGTTTTGATCTCGTCGATGCCCTTGTCCGCCACCGGCTCCAGCCACACCGTCTGCCAGATGCCCGACGACGGCGTGTAGAAGATGCCGCCGGGGTTGGGGGATTGCTTGCCCTTCGGCTGGTACGGGCCGGTCGTGTCGGTGACGGCGACGACGATCTCCTGCTCGTCGCCGCGCTTGAGCGCGTCGGTGATGTCGGCGCTGAACGCCGTGTAACCGCCGGTGTGCTCCGCGACGAGCTGGCCGTTCACCCAGACCTTCGCCTGGTAGTCGACCGCGCCGAAGTTGAGCTTGAGGCGCTGCCCGCCGCCGATCTTCCAGTCACGCGGGACGGTGACCGTGCGGCGGTAGAACATGTGGTCCTCGTGCCGTTCGAGCCCGGAGAGCTGCGACTCGATCGGGTAAGGCACGATCACCTTTTCGGGCAGCCGCTTGCCGAACGTCGGCTGCTGGCCGTCCTTGGCGGCCGAGAACTCCCACGGGCCGTTGAGGTTGACCCACTTGTCGCGCTCGAGCTGCGGCCGCGGGTACTCCGGCAACGGGTGGCGCGTGTCGACGTGCTCGCCCCACGGCGTCCTGAGCCGTTCCGTCGACGCGTTCGCGACGGTGCGTGCGGTCTTCCCGACCTTCGTGCCGTTCACCGCGAGCACACCCGCGCCGTCGTAGTAGAGCGTGACCCGCTGGCCCTTCAGGACCCTTTCGGCCAGCCGGATCGTGACCCGGGTGCGGTTCGTCGTGACGAGCGAGACCGGCATCGGCGTCGCGTCGACCTCGATCCGCAGGTGGTCCTGCAGGTCGTTCGTCCCCGAGACGCGGCCGTCGAAGTCGGCCGTGAGCGTGCGACCGTCCTGGGACACGTCCGCCGAGCGCGGCACGACCTGGTAGTCGGCCGGGGGAGTGAACGCCGACAGTGGCACGATCTGCTTCGCGATGGTCGCGCTCGACCACCGCAGGAACATGGTGGCGCCGCCGGTGTCCTGGAACATTTCCAGCTTGAAGTCGTGCTGCTTGCCCGCGGTCAGCGTGACTGGCGCGCTGGTCTGCTCCTTGTCCCAGTCCCCGACCCAGTGGTCGATCACCGGCGCGCCGTCGATGAACAGCCGGAACCCGTTGTCGCCGATGGCGTAGAACGTGTAGTCGCCGGTCTGCGGCACGGCGAGCTGCCCGGTCCAGCGAGCGGTCGTGTTCTCCGTGCGCCCGGCGACGAACCCGAAGATCGAGGTCAGGTCCGGATGATCGACCTCCCCGTCAAGCGCGGTACCGGCCAGGTTCGCGAAGTCATGCGCACCCGGCGCCGACATCGTGAAGTATTCGGCCTTCAAGCCGTGGACGGGCTCGGCGGCACCGGCGGGCGGCGTTCCCGACGCCACGCCCAGCGCCACCAGCAGGGCGAGGAGGACGGAAGCGGCTCTTCTCATCGGCGAGATCCCCTTCATTTTTACAACGTTGTAAAACGTTCCTGAGGATCCAATCAGACAAGTTGGACTTCTAACTACCGCCGAATGTCGGTATCTTCTGGGCCGACTGCCGAGGCTTCAGGGCACCGGTGTGTTGCGAGCGGCTCAGCCGGGAAGTTCGGTGACGCCGAGGGCGAAGTCCCAGTTCCCCACGCCGTGGCGGGCGAGGCCCATCGTCAGCACGCCCGCTCCTTCGAGCCAGTACGCCATGCTCAGGTCGCCGACGTCCAGCGGGCGCAGCCCGAGGCTCTCGATGAACGCCGCCACGTCCGCCTTGGCCCGCGCGTCGTCGCCGGCGATGAAGACGGCGGGCCGGCCCTTCTCCAGGACGTGGCGGAAGATCGTGTTGAACGCCTTCACCACGCTGGCGCCGGCCGGGGCCGCCTTGGCGGCTTCCTGCGCGACCGAGGTGTGCTCGCCGTGGGCCAGCCCGTCGGCCGCGGGAGTGAACGGGTTGCTGATTTCGACGATGACCTTGCCCGCGAGGGCGTCTCCGTAGTGGGAGACGACCGGAACGACGCCGGCGTACAACAGGGCCACGATGACGATGTCCCCGGCCGGGACGGCGCCCCACTCTCCCGTGGTTGCGCTGCCGCCGAGAGCCTCGGCCAGGTCGGCGGCTTTGGCCTGATCGCGACCCATGACCTCGACGGTGTTGCCGCCCGCTACCGCCAGCGCGCCGATGGTGCGGGCCATGTTGCCGGTGCCGATGATGCTGATGCTGCTCATGAGTTGTCCCGTCTTGACCGATGATCGAAAAGGGTGCCGCTCAGATCGCCGCGGTGCCGCCGTCGACGGCCAGTTCCATCCCGTTCACGTAGCTCGAGTCGGCCGAGGCGAGGAACAACGCGACCGTCGCGATCTCCTCGGGGCGACCCATCTCTCCCCGCGGGATCAAGGACTCGAACTGCCGCATCGTCGCCTCGTCGAACAACTCCTCCTGCTTCGCCGTGGCGACCTGACCGGGCATCAGCACGTTCACCCGGATCCGCCTGTCCTTCAACTCGGACAGCCATACGCGGGCGTAGGCCTGCAGCACGGCCTTGCTCGCCGCATACACACTCCACTCGGGATAGCCCTTGACGGATGCGTTCGACCCGGTCATGAAGATCGAGCCGCCGTCGTTGAACAGCGGCAGCGCTTTCTGCACCGTGAACAGCGTGCCGCGCGCGTTGAGCCCGAAGGTGGCATCGAAGTGCTCCTCGGTGATCTCGCCGAGCCTGCGCTGCTCGCCCGTCCCGGCACTGGCCCACAACACGTCGATCGTGCCCTTTTCCCGCTTGACCGTGTCGAACAACCGGTCCAGATCCGCCAGGTCGGCCGCATCGCCTTGTACGCCGGTCACGTTCCGGCCGATCAGCTTGACGGCGTCGTCGAGCGCTTCCTGCCGCCGGCCCGAGAGGAAGACATGCGCGCCTTCGTCGACGAACAGCTTGGCGCCGGCCAGCGCCATGCCGCTCGTTCCGCCCGTGATCACCGCTACCTTGCCGTCGAGCTTTCCCACGATCACTCCAGTGAATAGGTGATGGTTATGTAAACCGATCTGTGTCCTTAACGTAGCGGAGGGTCGGTCGGAGCGCAAGCTATGTACACCGATCAGTACCAAACTCGGCTATGCTCGGGGTATGACGGAGTTGGAGAAGGGCCCCCAAGGCCTGCGCCGCGGCAGGGGCGCGCGCGAGCGCATCCTCAGCGCGTCACAACAGCTGTTCCGCGATCAAGGCATCAACCAGACCGGCATGGACCAGCTCTGCGCGGTGGCCCAGGTGTCGAAGCGCACGGCCTACCAGCACTTCAGCGGCAAGGACGAGCTCGTCGCCGAATACCTGCGCCGATTCGATCCCGACGTCATGGCGGCAGTGTTCGACCGCACCGACCTCACGCCTCGCGAACGACTCCTCGCGGCCTTCGACCTACCCACGACCGCGGCACAGGACGACATCACGCCCCTGTGCCCCTTCATCGCGGCGTCCGTCGAAATCCCCGACCCTCACCACCCCGCGCGCCGGCACGCGCACGACTACAAAAGAGCCGTCGCCGCACGGCTCGCCGAAACCGCACGCGAAGCCGGCGCCACCCACCCCGACCAGCTCGGCGAACAACTGGCGCTGCTCCTCGACGGCGCCTCGGCCCGCAACCGGGCCCTCAACACCGAAACCTTCCCGACTGCCGCCGCCATCGCCGCCGTCCTCATCGACAACGCCATCCCCCGCTGACCTGAACCCGGCCGCATTTCCCTGACGCGGTCAGAGTGTCGGCTTGCCCGGCTGGTAGAGCCAGGTCTGGAAGAACGCGTCGAGGTTGCGGTGGGTCAGTCGCTCGACGAACTGGATGAATTGCCGCGTCGAGACGTTGCCGTACCGGTGCTCTGTCGGCCACTGCGTGAGCACCTTGAAGAAGGCGCGGTCGCCGATCTTCAGGCGCAGCGCTTGCAGTGTCATCGCGCCGCGGTTGTAGACCAGGTCGTCGAAGATGCGGTCACGGCCGGGGTCGGCGACTGCGCCGCTCCAGTCCTTCTCGTCGGCGTAGGTCTTCGCGAAACTCTGCTGCACGGGGACGCCGTCGAATTTCTCCTGGTAGAGCCATTCCGAGTAGGTCGCGAAGCCTTCGTTGAGCCAGATGTCCGACCAGTGCACCGGAGTGAGGCTGTCGCCGAACCATTGGTGGCCGAGTTCGTGGGCGAGCAGGTCGCCGTCGACATCGCTGGTGCTTTGGTCGTAGACCGGCCGGCTCTGCGTCTCGAGGGCGTAGCCGACGCCGACGTCGGCGAGGATGCCGCCGGTCGAGTCGAACGGGTACTGCCCGTACATCGAGGATTCCCAGTGGATGATCTGCGCCGTGGTCTGGTTGAACACCTTGCCCTGACCGGGCTCGGTGTCGATCGACGTGCCGATCGCGGTGATGTTCGGCAGGCCGCCGGCCGTCACGCCGCGGGTGACGTCGTAGTCGCCGATCGCGAGCATGCTCAGCTCGCTGGCCATCGGCCGGTTCATGGACCAGCGGAAGGTGGTCCGGTGATCGTGCGTGGTGGTGGGCCCGGGTTCGCCGTTGGCCAGCACGGTGAGCCCGGTCGGCACGGTGATGGTCTGGGTGTAGGTCGCTTTGTCGTCGGTGGTGTCGTTCACCGGGTAGTAGGTCGCCGCGCCGATCGGCTGGTTGAGCGCGACCGCGCCGTCCTTGGTGGCGACCCAGCCGGAGAGGCCCAGCGCGGGGTCGTCGATCTTCTGCGGTACGCCGGCGTAGGTCACCGAGACGACGAACGCGCTGCCCTTCCGCAGACCGTACGGCGGGGTGATCACCAGCTCCTGGGCGCCGCTGCGGGTGAATTCGGCGTTCAGGCCGTTCACCGAGAGCCTGCTGATCGTCAGCGGTCCCTGGAAGTCCAGGTCGAAGCGCGAGAGATCCTGAGTGGCCGTGGCGAGGATCGTCGTGGTCGCGTCGATTGCTTGGGTTCCGGGGCTGAACGCCAGCCGGATGTCGTAGTGGCCGACGTCGTAGCCGCCGTTGCCCATGTCGGGGAAATACGGATCCCCGGCGCTCGGTGCACCGGGGGAGTACCGCGGTGGTCGGGCCGGCGCGGCATCCGCTGCCGGGCTCGTCGCGGCCAGCAGGCCGGCGGACAGTGCGCAGGAGATGATCACCAAGTGGCCACGGCTACGGTTGGTGCCTCGCATGGGTCCTCCTCGGCCATCATCGACGCTGAAGAGTAGGACCGATCCGACACGCGGATCAAGCCTGGTGCGGCGGTCGCGAACGTCCGGTTCGGCAGCGGTATGGCACCTTCCAGGTCGACGGGGTCATGCTGTTGCGGTGAACCGTTACCTGCTCGACAACCGCCGCCCGGAAGCGGGCGAAAGGTTCGCGGCGCTCGCCGAACTGTTCGATCCGTGGACGTTTCACCATCTCGACGACTTGGGGCTTGGCGAAGGATGGCGATGCTGGGAGGTCGGCGCCGGCGGCGTCTCGGTACCGCACGGCCTGGCGGAGCGCGTGGGCCCCGGCGGCCGGGTGCTGGCCACCGACATCGACGTGTCGTGGACCGAGCCCGCGGCAGGCGGTGTACTGGAAGTACGGCGGCACGACGTGCTCGGCGACCCGCCGCCGGCGGAGAAGTTCGACCTGGTCCACGCCCGGCTGGTGCTGGTCCACCTGAAGGACCGCGCGGCCGCACTGCGGGTCATGATCGATGCGCTCCGGCCCGGCGGATGGCTGGTGATCGAGGACGCGGACTCCTTGTTGCAGCCGCTTGCGTGTCCGGACGAGCGCGGCCCCGCCGAGGAGCTGGCGAACCGGCTGCGCACCCGGATCCGCACTCTGCTGGCCGAGCGTGGCGCCGACCTCGCGTATGGTCGCACGCTGCCCAGGCTGCTGCGTGAGTCAGACCTGGAGGACGTAAGCGCGGAGGCCTACTTCCCGATCGGATCACGCGCCTGCGTCATCCTGGAAGCGGCCACGATCCAGCACGTTCGCGACCAGTTGCTGGCCGCGGAACTGGCGACCCCCGAGGAGATCGGGACACACCTCGCGAACCTCGCCGGCGGCGACCTGCACCTCATGCTCGCACCGATGATCACCGCATGGGGCCGCAAGCCGGCCTGAGTCGCCGAGATCGATCAGACAGCGGTGGTCGTCAGGGAGGCGAGTGCGTCGTCGATCTCGAGGTCGATCAGCCGCTGCGCCTCGATGGTGCGGTTGTCGAAGATCCCGGTGAGTTCGAGGCTGACGATCCCGTGGATCCGGGTCCAGATCCGGATGGCGGCGGTGGCGGCGCGGGGTGTGGCGTCCGGCCGCTCTTGTGCGCGGGCCCAGCGACGCAGCTGCTCGTCGAGGGCGCGGTCGCCGGTCCTGCGGTCGGCCGAGGCCGTGTCCTGGATGGCCACCAGCAGGTCGATGAGCAGGGCCATCGCCTGGTCCAGCGGGGTCCGCGCGGCCGCCTGGCCGCGGGCGTCGTCGGCGCGTTCGGCGAAGAGCATCCCGTAGCGGCGCCGGTGTCGCAGTGCCCAGTCGCGGTAGGCGGCGACCAGGAGCCGTACCCGCGCGCGCGGTGCCCGTCTGCTGCCCGCGACCGCTTCCTGCATCGCCGTGGCGAGCTGCTGGTAGGACAGGGTGACCAGGTGGGCGATCAGCGCGTCCCGTGACGGGAAGTAGCGGTAGACCGCCGGTGCGGACATGGCCATGGCTCGGGCCAGTGCCGCGATCGTCAGCGCGTGCACGCCATCGGTGTCGATGATCGCGAACGACGAGTCCTCGATCTCCTGGAACGTCTGGGCCCGCAGGCGCTCACGCCGGCTCACCACCGGCGGCTGGTCGGTCATCGTCGCATCGTAACGGACCGTATCGATGACGACGGGGAGGTCGCTCCGCTACGGGTCGTCACGCTGTGGCCCCGTACTGGCGGCGGAGGCTGTCCAGCATGGTCTCGATTGACGCGGTATGACACGTCAATGCATAGTTACGACCATTAACAGAGCGACGAAGCGTCGCACTAGTTCGAGGAGCCGGCCATGACCGAGACGAACATCCCCACGGTGACCGCCACCGAAGTGGTGCTGCCGGGCAAGGTCGAACCGTCCGGGCTGCAAGTGGTGCAGCGCCCGTTGCCGGCGCCGGCCGCCGGTCAGGCGCTGGTGCGTGTCGAAGCGACCGCCGTGTCCTTCGCCGAGAGCGCGATGCGCCGGGGCCGCTACTACGGCCAGCCCGCCTTTCCGTTCGTGCCCGGCTACGACCTCGTCGGGGTCGTCGAAACGGTCGGCCCGGACGTGGACCGCGCGCTGATCGGACGGCGGTTCGCCGCACTGACCAAGACCGGGGCCTGGGCCACGGCCGTCCTGCTGCCCGCCGCCGATCTGGTCGAGGTGCCGGACGGGGTGAGCGCGGAGGAGGCGGAGACGCTGACGGTCAACGGGCTGACCGCCTACCAGATGCTCCACCACGTCGCGAAGGTGCGCGCCGGGCAGACCGTGCTCGTGCTGGGCGTCGCCGGCGGTGTCGGGACCCTGCTGGCCCAGCTCGCCCGCCACGCGGGTGCCCGGCTGATCGGCACGGCGAGCCCGCGGCACCACGAGGCGCTGCGCGAACTGGGTGTCGAGCCGGTCGACTACCGGGATCCCGACGTCACCGCCCGGGTCCGGGAACTGGCTCCCGACGGCGTGGACGCGGTGTTCGACCACCTCGGCGGTGCGAGCATCTCCCGCTCCTACCGGTTGCTCAACCGCACCGGAACCCTGGTCAGCTACAGCATCGCGAGCAAGCTCGACGACCGGACACCCGTGTTGTTCAGCTTCCTGAACGTGCTGACGAAGCTGGCGTTCTGGAACTACTTGCCCACCCGCAGGCACGCGAGCTTCTTCGACGTGTGGTCGGGTTCGGGCAAGCCGGGCTCGGTCAAGCGTGCGGCGTTCCGCGCCCGGGTCCGCACCGATCTGACCCACGTTTTCGGTCTCCTGCGCGACGGGGTGCTCACGGCGAAGATCGCCGCCCGCTATCGGCTGACCGAGGTGGCGGCGGCCGTGGAACTCTCCGAGTCCTCCGCCCGGACCTCCCTCGGGAAGATCGTGCTGGTGCCGTAAGCGGATTCCCTCGGTCGCGAGAGGAACGCCCAACCCTTGCCCAGGAGTCCGCGCGCTCGAGATCTGGGCCTGCTCGCACCGCACGCCTTCCGGTCCTGACTTCGGACGAAAGCGACGGTGGCACCCGCGCCCCGCACGTATTCTCATTCCGATGACCGGATACGGCCGCGACCGGGAACGCCGGCGCCGCACTCGCACGCTGCTCGGCGTCGGGTACCTGGCCGCGTTGTCGGCACTGCTCGGACTCGAGGTGGGTTGGCTACCCGCGGTGGGCGTGCTGCTCGGGTTGCTCGTGCTGGTGTACGTCGTGTTCACTGCCGTCGCTCTGCGAGATCGGCGAAGGGAACGACGGCGGCGTGAGTCAGGCGCCGCGCCCTCATGGCCGGCCCAGCTGCCCGTTTCGGCGGCCCTGCTCCTCGGAGCCAAGGCGCCGGGGCGGCACGCGCGGAAGGCCGACGAGATCGGCGAACTGCTGGGACGGTTGACTTTGTCGAGCGAGGGCCTGCGGTGGGACCCGAGGGAGGGCGATCGCGGACGCGGCGTGGGCCCGTTGGTGTTCGACCGGTCGTGGGCGGCGGAGGTGATGCCGCTGTGGGGTCCGGGCCACCAGGGTTGCCTGACGCTTTCCCACCCCGGTGGAACGGTGATCGACATCTGGATCCGGTACCCCGCCGATCTCCGGCGGGCGTTGGCGGCCGGTTCGCCTTGCGGTCGGCTTTGACCGCACGCCGGGCAGTCATCGCACTGACGCGGCTAGGAAATGCGGCGGCGGTAAGCGGCCGTGGCGAAGACATAGGCGACGATGAGGATTCCTGCGCACCAGGCGAGGGCGATCCAGATGTCGGTGCCGACCGGCTGCTGGGTGAACAGGGCGCGGATGGTGTTGACGATGGACGTCACCGGCTGGTTCTCGGCGAACCAGCGCACCGGGCCGGGCATCGTGGCGGTGGGCACGAAGGCGGAGCTGAGGAACGGCAGGAAGATCAGGGGATAGGAGAACGCGCCGCCGCCTTCCGCCGTTTTCGCGGTGAGGCCGGCGATCACCGCGATCCACGTCAGCGCGAGGGTGACCAGGAGCAGGATGCCGGTGACGGCGAGCCAGGCCGTGATCCCCGCTCCGGAGCGGAAGCCCATGAGCAGGGCGACACCGACGACGATCACGAGTGAGATCAGGTTGGCGACCAGCGAAGTCAGCACGTGTGCCCACAGCACGGACGAGCGGGCGATCGGCATGGAGTGGAAGCGCTCGAAGATGCCGCTCTTCATGTCGGTGAAGAGCCGGAGCGCGGTGTAAGCAATGCCCGACGCGATCGTGATCAGCAGGATGCCGGGCAGCATGTAGCTGACGTAGGAGTCCGAGCCGGTGGTGATCGCGCCGCCGAAGACGTAGACGAACATCAGCATCATGGCGATCGGCATGATCGCGGTCGTGATGATCGTGTCCAGGCTGCGGGTGATGTGACGCAGGGACCGTCCCAACAGGACGGTGGTGTCGCCGAGGACGTGGGTGGTCATCGTCATTTCCTTACTTTTCCGTGCGGGAGCCGACGACGGCGAAGAAGACGTCTTCGAGGGTCGGCTGCTTCTCGACGTATTCGACCTCGGCGGGCGGGAGGAGCTGCTTGAGTTCGGCGAGGGTGCCGTTCACGATGATCCGGCCTTCGTGCAGGATCGCGATCCGGTCGGCGAGCTGCTCGGCCTCGTCGAGGTACTGGGTGGTGAGCAGCACCGTCGTGCCGCGCGCGGCGAGGCCCTTCACCGCGTCCCACACCTCGAGCCGGGCCTCGGGGTCGAGCCCGGTCGTCGGCTCGTCCAGGAAGATCACCGGGGGATCGCCGATGAGGCTCATCGCGATGTCGAGGCGGCGGCGCATGCCCCCGGAGTACGTCGCCACTTTCCGCGCGCCCGCGTCGGTCAGCGAGAAACGCTCCAGCAGGTCGTCGGCGATCTTGCCTGGCTGCTTGAGGTGCCGGAGCCGGGCGACGAGCACGAGGTTCTCGCGGCCGCTGAGGATCTCGTCGACGGCGGCGAACTGGCCGGTGAGGCTGATGGCGGCGCGCACGTCGTCGGCTTGGGTGACGACGTCGAAGCCGTTGACGCTGGCTGTTCCCGCGTCCGGCTTGAGCAATGTGGACAGGATGCGGATGGCTGTGGTCTTGCCGGCGCCGTTGGAGCCGAGCAGGGCGAAGATGCTGCCGCGTGCGACGTCGAAGTCCACCCCGCGCAGCACGTGCAGCGCCTTGTACGACTTTTCCAGGCCTCGCACCTGGATCGCGGTCATCGGACGGTCCCGTCTTCGTTTCCGGCGGCCTGGTCGATGGTGCTGATCAGCCGCTGCCGCTCGCGGGTCACGTACCCGCCCTTGGTGTAGTTCCGGATCAGCTCGTCCACGAATTCGACCGGGTCGGTCCCGACGATTTCGCGGATCGGTGTTCCGTCGGCCGCGGCGCGTTCGAAGAGGTCGGCGACGTCTTCGAACAGCGAGGCCGCGTTGTCGCCGTCCAGCATCCCGAAGTGCATCAGGTACCGTTCGATGGCCTCGACCGCCGTGCGGTAGTTCGGTGGGAGCTGTTTCACGCGGGCCTTGTACTGCCGCCACCGGCGCTTGTCGCCGATCACCAGCGTGATGAACTTCGAGATGGAGCCGCTGTCTTCGGTGTCGGACATGGTCAGTTCCCTCCTTGGTGGAGCTGGTCGAGGCGTTCGGCGAGGAAGTCCCAGTTCTTCCAGAACTCGTCGAGGTACTGCCGTCCCTGGGCGTTGAGCGAAAACACCTTGCGCGGCGGGCCTTTCTCGGACGGGACCTTCGCCACGTCGACGAGCCCGCGCTGCTCGACCCGGATCAGCAGGGCGTAGATGGTGCCTTCGGCGATGTCGGAGAAGCCCTGCTCCCGTAGCCACGCGGTGATTTCGTAGCCGTGTGCGGACCGGCCGGCCAGGACGGCCAGGACGAGGCCCTCCAGTACGCCCTTGAGCATTTCCGTCATCTGCTTGCCCATGAACCGCCTCCTCGTGCTACTCAGTCTTGCTGAGTACCGGTAGATAGTAACACTGACTACCGTCGCCTTGTCCAGTACTGCGTGATACTGTCTAGTGGTACCTAGTGCTACGCAGTACCGCGAAGGGATCTCCGGTGGACGACCTGAGGGAGCTGCTGAAGGGCACGCTCGAGGGCTGCGTGCTGGAGATCATCGGCGGTGAGGAGACCTACGGGTACGCCATCACGCGCCGGCTGAACGACCTCGGCTTCGACGACGTCGTCGAGGGCACGGTCTACACCATCTTGCTGCGGCTGGAGAAGAACCGGCTCGTCCAGGTGACGAAACGACCATCCGAGCTGGGGCCGCCGCGCAAGTTCTACGCGCTCAACGACGCGGGGCGGGCAGAACTCGGGAAGTTCTGGGCGAAGTGGGAGTACGTCTCGTCGCGGATCGACAAGCTCAAGGAAGGCGGGAGATGAACCTCTGGGAAACCATGACCGGCAGCGATCTCACCCGGGACTGGAAGGCGTTCGAGGCCCGGGCCGAGGTGTTGCCGGCCGAGTACCGGGAAGCGTGGGAGAAGATCAAGGGCCACCTCTTCCCTTACGGAGACTTGAGCGGCCGCAACCTGATGCCGATCCTCGATGGCGCCCTGGGGCTGCTCGAGGAGACAGCGGCGGAGGGACAGGGCATCCACGACGTCCTGGGCGACGACATCGCGGGCTTCTGCGCCGCGCTGGCCGGCGGAGAAGGAGCTCGGAGCTACCGCGATCGGTGGCGCGAGCAGCTGAACCGGAATGTCGCCCGGAAACTGGCCCGGCTGGGAGGCTGACGTGGGCATCCAGGACATCATCGAGGGCAAGAAACAGTGGCGGGCGCACGTGGCGCGGGTCAAGGCGCTCCCGCCGGGCTACCGCATCGTCTACCAGGAGCTGCAGAAGTACTTCATCAAGGTCGGACCGGTCGACCTGGCCGACGGGCAGCTGCTTTCGGGGGTCGCCGACTTCTTCGAGGAGGGAGCCGCGGCCGGCAAGGGGGTCCTGGAACTCATCGGCGACGACGTCGCCGCCTTCTGCGACGACCTGATCAAGGACTCGCGCACCTACGCGGAGGTCTACCAGGAGTCCCTCGGCAGGGACGCCGGTCAGTAACGCGGTCGGCCCTTCAGCCGCAGGGTGCGGCGTACCCCGATCGGCCGTCAAAGGACGGGCTGCCGCGTGCCGGCCGGCCGCCGGCTGCACGCCGATCGGCAGGCCCGTGGCGGTCGTCCCGAACCGCAGGGACAGGGCGGGGAGCCCGGTCAGGGTGAACGGGACGGTCATCGACATCACGTGGAAGATGCTCGATGTCCGGCCTTCGAGGGTGTGCTCCTGTGCTCCTGCGCGGGGACCGTGGTCACCGGGAGCAGCAGCGCGTCGTACTGCTGGAAGTACGCCGCGAAACCGTCCCGGAGCCGCTCGACGCCTTCGCGGCCTCCAGGGCGCCTTCCGCGAGCGTGACGATCGGGTTGACCTTCGGATTGGTGGCCTCGACCCGGTCGAGGTGCGCCCGCACCACCTCCACCGAGGACGCCTGCTTGGTGCGGATCAGCTCGGCGAGCTCGGTCGCGTCGGACCAGATGAGGTCGGTGGACACGGTTCGTCAGACGTGCAGGATGCGGCGCGTGACCGCCATCGCGCGGTCGAGCTGGCCGGGTGGCTGTGGATCTTCGCGATCATGCCTTGCCCCGAGCCACAAGTCGTAGAGGACCTCGGCCGTCGCGCGCGGGGTGTCGTCGACGGACAGCGACCCGTCGGCGACACCATCGGCGATCATGCGCTCCAGCCGGTGCCGCAGCTCGCCTTCCAGCCTCCCGTTCCCGGCCAAGTCACAAATGGTGACTTGGCCGGGCGCGGGAAGCTGCATTCAGCCGCTCGACCGGCGCTGACGATCAGGCGCCCGAGACGATGAGGATGGGGTAGGTGCGGTCGACGACGCAGAGGGCGTTGGTGGCCCACATCGCGAGCGAGCTGCCCACGCACCTCACTCCCGGTTGGGGTTCCGCCTGGGCGGAAGCTGTGCCGGTCGCCCCGAGGAGGACTCCGGTCGTCAACACCAAGGCACCGATCGTGGCGGTGATGCGTCGCATGGCGATACTCCTGTCCTAGAGCCGGTTTCCGGTTTTGCTCGTGCTGTCGGGGGAGTGCCCCGGAACCGCGGCGGCGAACGGATCCGCGGCCCATGCCACCGTCTCGGGTGACACCCACCGGAGCCCCACCAGTCACTGCATGGATGGCTGACTTGTGACTGGTGCAGTCAGCCGGTTCTCGCGACGAGGAGGCGCTGGGCCGATTCGATCGGGCGCCGCTGGCCGGCCGCAGGGCACGACACCCGATCAGAGACCTTCCTCGGTCGTGGACCCTGGACTCGCGGCTCCTTCGACGCGAACCACCCGTGTCCGCGCCACCAGGTCGCCGATTCGC
The DNA here is from genome assembly GCF_040682935.1 of Amycolatopsis sp. NPDC051061. Taxonomy (NCBI): domain Bacteria; kingdom Bacillati; phylum Actinomycetota; class Actinomycetes; order Pseudonocardiales; family Pseudonocardiaceae; genus Amycolatopsis; species Amycolatopsis sp. NPDC051061. The sequence goes on along the minus strand of NZ_JBFBBZ010000075.1, from coordinate 18,823 downwards.
TGGTGGCGGCGGGTGGCCACGATGCTCACCACCGCCACCAGTCCCAGCAGCAACCCGTCGACCGTGAGAAGCACCCAGCGGATCAGGTAAGCGCGTGCCGTCGGGCGGCCGCCGCGGAGGGTTTCCACCCTCAGGCCCATCACCAGCATTCCCGGGGTGACTCCGCCGCGGCGCCACGGTACCCAGATCTGGATCACGACGTCGACGGCGTACGCGACCGCGAGGAACGTGATCACCGGGACCCAAAGGATCAGCTTCGGCGGTACCAGACCCCACTGCACCAAGGGAATGACGACGAGCCCCGCGCCGAGCGCGGCGAGAACCCCTACGCCCACGGCAAGAGCCCAGTCCAGCACGGCCTGCACCACGCGGCGGCCCGCCATCCCCAGCCGGTCCGTCACCGCGTCACCCGCACCCACGCGGCGAGTCTTGCACACCGGTCAAGAGCATCAGTCGAGCCAGCCCCGCCGCCACGCCCAGATGGCGATTTCGGTGCGGTTCCTCAGCTCCAGCTTGCGCTGCACGCTCGCCAGGTGGGTCTTCACCGTCGAAGGGGAGACCCGGAGGTCGTCGGCGATCTCGGCGTTGGTCCGGCCGCGGGCGACCGCGAGCACCACATCGGACTCGCGAGCGGTCAGCGGCGCCGTGACGGGCTCGGCCCGCCGCCGCGTTCTCTCGGCGAACCGGGCCAGCAGGCGCACGGTCACCGACGGCGAGACCATCGCCTCGCCGCCGGCAGCCGCGCGCACCGCGTCCACCAGCATCCGGGGGCCGGCGCCCTTGAGGAGGAACCCGCAGGCGCCGCCGAGCAAAGCGGCGTAGACGTTCTCGTCGGCGTCGTACGTCGTCACCACGACCACTCTCAGCGGGTCCGCGACCGCCGGGCCCGACAACAGTTCCGTGGCCCGCAGACCGTCCACTTTGGGCATCCGGATGTCCATCAGGGTGACGTCGGGCCGCAGCCGCCGGGCCAGCCGCACCGCCGCCTCGCCGTCCGCGGCCTCGGCGATCACTTCGATGTCCGGCGCGGCGTCCAGCACCAGCCGGAAGCCGGTGCGCACCAGCAGCTGGTCGTCGGCGACGAGCACCCGGATGGTCATCAGATCCCCCGTGGCAACGATCCGAACGGCGCGTCCTCGGCGCCGAGCGGGAGACGAGCCGCGACCCGCCAGCGCGAGCCGGCCTCCCGCCCCGCGGTCAGGCTGCCGCCGAGCATCGCGATCCGTTCCGTCATGCCGATGATGCCGAAACCGCCCGGCGAGGGGAGCGGCGTCGCGGGGACGCCGTCGTTGCGCACCTCGAGCAGGAGGTCGTCGGCGTCGGTGGTCGCGGTCACGGACACCTCGGTCGCCGCCGGCGCGTGCCTCCGGACGTTCGTCAAGGCTTCGGTCACGACGCGGTGCACGGTGGTCGCCAGCTGCGCCGGCACCGGCAGCTGGTCCAGTTCCTCGGCGATGTCCGGCCGGGCCGCGGAGCCGGTGGCCGCGCGCACGACGTCACCGAGGACGGCGCCGGCGAACGGGGGCATGTCTTCGGTGTCGCGCAACATGCCGACGAGCCGCCGCGCGGCGGCCAGCGCTTCACCCCCGGCCTCCTCGATCTCGCGGTAGACCGCCGCGTGGTTTCCCGCGTCGGCGCTCGCTTCGGTGATCGCACGGGCGGCCTGCACCCGGACGACGATACCGCTGACGTGGTGCGACACCAGGTCGTGCAGTTCCCGGGCCAGCTGCAGGCGTTCGTGGCTGCGCACCCGGTCCAGCGCGTCGCGCTGCCGGTTGTCCGCCGCGCGCAGGATCAGCCCGACGCTGAGGCAGGCACCCCAGTACGCCGCGGCGCCGACCGCGAACAGCGCCTCCGGCACGTCGGCGCCGTACCGGAGCAACGGCGCCGCGATCATCACCACACCCATCGCCGGTGCCAGTGCGGCCGCGTGCCTCGGCGCGAGTTTGCGGGCGGCCGACGCGGTGAGCACTCCGGTGGCGACGATCTCGGCGATCGCGGGCTGCGGCTGCCCGTTCCCGGCCACCTGCACGACCGTGCCGAGCACCGACAACGCGACGACGACGCTCCCCAGCACACCGACGTGGCGGGGGAAGCGCCGCCGCAGCACGGCCAGCACCGGGATCGCCGTGCCCGTGGACGTCAGGAGCGCGCCCAGCGGCCCGGCCCAGCTGGCACCCCCGCCGCCGGGCGCGCGCAGCGCCAGCACGAGATCGGTGACGACGGCCGCGAGCAGCACCGCGATTTCGGCGCCCAGCGTGCCGCGCCGGGCCCGGGATCCCGTTCCGCGCATGGCCGCCATGATCCCGGACCGGCCTCAGCCCGCCCGCCGGGCCCCGGCCATGTGGCGGTTGGACGGGGGCAGGTAGCTGAGCACGGTCGCGACGACCGCCACCCCGCAGCTGAGGTATTCGGCCCACGACGGTTGCGTGGTCAGCAGCGAAGCGGCTTGGAGCAGGGTGAACACGGTGAGGATCACCCGGGCCCAGTTGCGGCCCGCCTTGAGCTTGAACGACAGCCACAGGTAGACGAGCGCGATCACCGCCGCGATCGCGACCGGGATGGCCTGCGCGAGCAGGGTGGCCCGGTCGACCTGCTCCGGCGACATCGTGGGGTTCGCGTTCCGCAGGGTCTCGGCGATCTCGGCCCGGGAACTCAGGATGAGCAGTCCCCCGGCGATCGCGGAGACCGTGGACGCGAGGAAGCCGAAGAACGCGGCGATGATCGTGCTGGGCGGGTTTTCCCGCACTGTCTCGGTAGTCATACCGGGAAGCTAGGGTTTCGCGCGGCCCGGCACCGGCTGAGCTCCGCTCGTCTCGTACTTTCGGACGAGCCGGGCTTGCGGTCCCCGTCACGGCTGGTCGTCCGCGGTGACCAGGCCGATCTTGTAGGCGAGCACGACCGCTTGGACCCGGTCGCGCAGGTGGAGCTTGGCGAGGATCCGGGACACGTACGTCTTCACCGTCTCGATGCCGATGAACAGGGCCGCGGCGATCTCGGCGTTGGACATCCCCGCGGCGACCAGCTTCAGCACCTCCCGCTCCCGGTCGGTCAGGACCTCGACGACCTCCCGGATCTTGCCCGCGTTCCCGGTGCTGTGCTTGATCCGCTCGCCGAAGCGGCCGATCAGCCGGCGGGTCACTTCCGGTGCGAGCAAAGCGTTTCCGGACGCTATCGTCCGCACCGCCGCGATCAGGTCGGCCGGCGGGGAGTCCTTGACGAGGAAGCCGCTGGCCCCCGCCCGCAACGCCTCGAAGACGTACTGGTCGAGGTTGAAGGTCGTGACGACCAGAACCTTCAGCTCGGCAGCGGACTCGGGGCCCGCGAGGCGGCGGGTCGCCTCGATGCCGTCGAGGAGTGGCATGCGGATGTCCATGATGACGAGGTCCGGCGCGAGACGTCCGGCCAGCGCCACCGCCTCGATCCCGTTGCCGGCCTCGCCGACGATTTCGAAGTCGGGCTGCGCCGAGAGGATGGTGACGTACCCCGCGCGGACGAGTTCGTGGTCCTCGCACACCAGGATCCGGGTGCGGGCTCGGTCGGTCATCGGGTCACCACCCGGAGGGGGAGGCTGGCCCGCACCACGAACCCGCCGTCGGAGTCGTGGTCCGCGGCCAGCTTCCCGCCGGCCAGGGAGACGCGCCGGCTCAGCCCGGCGAGGCCGCGGCCCGACGGCGCGGGGGGCGCACCGTGCCACGGTTGCCGGTCCCCGGTGCCACCCGTGGTCACCTCGACGACGAGCTCGTCGCCCGCTTCACCGCGCACCCGGACCACGGTTCGCCGCCCCGGCGCGTGCTTCAGCGCGTTGGTGAGCCCTTCCTGCACCACGCGGTAGGCGGCGAGCTGGGCGAGACCGGAGATCTCGCTCGCCGGGTAGTCCTCGATGAACTCCACCGGTTGCCCGGTCGCCCTGGTCTGGTCCACGAGATCGCCGAGCCTGCCGATCGCGGGCTCCTTGGACGCGGTGTGCACGTCGTCGTCGGGGGTGAGCACGTTCAGCAGCTCACGCAGGTCCGCGATGGCGCGGCGGCCGGTCGTCCCGATCGCGTCCAGTCCGGCGAGGAGCTTCGCCCGGTCGTCGGCCGCCACGTACTGGGCCGCGTCCGACTGCATCACCATGGCGGTCACGTGGTGGGTGACCACGTCGTGCAGCTCCCGGGCGAGGCGTTCCCGTTCGGCGCGCAGCTCGGCTTCGACGCGTTCGTCGTTGCGCCTGGCCTGTTCGCGCAAGCGGCCGCGCGACCAGGCCCCGAGGAGCCAGCAGGCGGCGGGCAGCGCGAAGAACAGCACGAAGTCCTTGGCCGGGAACGGTGATCCGGCGTGGATGAGCCACGCGCACGTGGCGATGTACCCGGCGACCCACAGCGCCGCCGAGGACGCCCGGAACCCGGCCTGGAGCATTCCCGCGCCGTAGAGCGCGAGGTAGAGACCGACCGACGCGAAGGTCGGCCGGTATCCCCAGTCCTGGTAGAGGAAGAACGCCGACGACGTCAGCACCAGGCACCAGCCGGGGGCACGGCTGCGGACCGCCAGCGGAAGAGCTTGCGCGAGTACCAGGCCGGCCGCCAGGAGGTCGAACGGACGCTGTTCGGCCGGCCACCCCAAGGCGGTGCCCTTGTCGGCGAGCCCGGGGACGAAGGACAAGAGGGTGATGACCGCCGCCAGCCCGCAGTCCTTGGCCGCGGAGGGAAGCGAACGGTACCGCTCCGAGACCGCTTGGAGCTGGCGGCCGCGGAGCGCCGTCACGCCCCGCACGGGACTGCGCGAAGCAGCACCCGGGCCGCCGACGCGTCCAGCCACGCGACCGTGCGGACGACCGGAACGAGGGTCAGCAGCATCCCGGCGCCGACGGCGAAGCCGAGCCAGGGGTTCCCCAGGGATTCCCGGCCGGTCAGCAGGTCGCCGACGGAGTACACCTGGATCGCCAACGACCGCAAGTGCATCGGCGAAGCCAGTCCCACCACCGCGCCCGTCCACCACGTGAGCGCGACGGAGAAGGCGAGCAACGAGGGAACGGACCGCACCACGGCGTAGGCGAAGTCCAGCCAGCACTGGGGATCGGCGAGCGGCGACGCCCAGCGTCGCAGCGGGCTCGCGTCCGCCGGTGCCTGCCGGTACACCGGCGCGGAAAGGCTCTGGCGCAGGACCACCTCGACGCGCTTCCGTTCGAGACCGGCGAAACTCCGGCACGCGGACAGCGTCGCGCCGAGGATCGGCACCCCGGCGACGACGACCACCAGACCCGCACCCAGGGAAATGCCGACGACCGCGACGGCGAAAGCGAGCAACGACAGCGGCACGCCCAGGAGCAGGTACCGGGTATCCAAGAGCAGCTGACGCAGGTGCCGGACCAGGTGGTTCCGGTCGACGCGCCGTTCGGTCGTGGTCATGGAAATCGATCCTAAGGACGTACGGAGCCACTCGAAGTCCCTCTGGAGAGGGAATGGCCTCACGGCACAGAAGTTACGTCGCGCGAGTTCCCCGGTGCTCGCCCGGGGTCGGTATCTTTCGGCGCATTGGAGGACTTCCGGAAAGCGCTTTGTGCGAGCCGGTAGGCGCATCCCCCGCGAGAGCCAAAGAAACTCTCACCGCAGGGTGACCCCGGCGCTTCTCCGCGCTCTTAGGTTTGGTCTCGGAAGGCGACCGCATCGGCCCTTTCTCCCCACATCAGCCTCCGAGGAGATCCGTGAACAAGCGTGCAATGACCGGAGCTTGGGTCGCCCTGCTGTCGCTGGCCGGCCTGACCGCGTGCGGTGAACGTCCCGAGTCCCCGGCCCCCACGACGCAGTCCGCGGCCGTCCAACCTCCCGATCTGAAGCCGTGCGACATCCCCGAACTGCCCACGGCGCGGTGCGGCACGATCGAGGTTCCCTTCGACCGGGCGCATCCGGACGCGGGCACCACACCGGTCGGCTTCGCTCTCGTACCGCACACGGACCACTCGGGCCCGGCGGTCGGAACCGTGCTGACCAACCCGGGCGGGCCGGGCACCGGTGCCATCGACATGACCGGCCACTTCTACGCCGACGGCCTGCGGCCGATCCTGGACAAGCGCGACCTCCTGCTCATCGACCCGCGAGGCGTCGGCCGGTCCGGGGCCATCCGGTGCCCGGCGCTCGAGGACCTCACCCGGATCTTCCAGTCGGTGGACCACCAGCGCGCGGCCATCGGGGAGTGCGGACGGCAACTCGGCGCGAAGGCCGCCTACTACGGCACGGCCGCCGTCGCCGACGACTTCGACGCCGTCCGGGCCGCGCTCGGGATCGACCGCGTCGACCTGCTGGGCGACTCCTACGGCACCTACCTGATGACGACCTTCGTCGCGCGTCACCCCGAACACGTCCGATCCGTCGTGCTGTCCGGTGCGTTCCCGGTCAACACCGCCGACGACCCGTCCGGCGCCGTCGCGATCGACGCGGTGCGGCGCGGAGTGGGACTGGTGTGCGAGCGCACGAGTTCGTGCTCGGGTGACGTCGTCCTGCACGACCTGGCGGAACTGGCGACGGAGCTCCGCACGCGCCCGGTGAACCTGGACGTCGCCTACCAGGGCAAGCCCCACACCGTCGTCCTCGACGAGTGGCAGCTCGCCGGCACCGTGGGCAAGATCTACTCCGGCGCCGCCGACGTCGACACCAAGGTGGCACTGGCCAAGGCCGTCACCGCGGCCCACGCCGGCGACCTGGCCCCGGTGGCGGACCTGGTGCGGACACACCTGGTGACGAAGGCGGACACCTACGCCCTCGGGGAGGACATGGTCTCCGAAGCGATGAGCTGGGCCACCACCTGCCACGACTACCAGCACGACTTCAAGCTCACCGACGACGTCGAGACCAGGAAGGCCGACTTCGGCAAGGCACTCTCGAGCGCCGACAACGCGAAGTTCGCGCCCTTCTCCCCGCAGGCCTGGCTGACCAGGGACGACTACGACGCCGGCTTGTGCCTCGACTGGCCGGCCGACCCGACCGCGGGCTCGCCCTTCCCGCCGGGCACGCGACTGGCCGACGTGCCGGTCCGGGTGCTCGCGGGCGACCTCGACGCCAACACCAGCAGCGCGTCCGGGCGGGAAACGGCCGCCCAGTTCCCCCGGGGGCATTTCATCGAGGTGAAGGGCGCCGGCCACACGGCCACGCTTTCGCCGGAAGGCGCGAAGCTCGCGATGGACTTCATCGCGCAGAACAACCCCTGAGCCACGACGACGCACGCCGAGCCGGCCGGGGTCGAGGAGAAAGCCCTCCTCGACCCCGGCCGGCTTTTCCCTTTCCGCACCGATCAACCTTTTCCGGGTGTCGCCCGTATTCGACACGTGAACGACAAAATGTTGCCGTGTAACAAAAGCACATTGGTTACCAGGAGGAAGTACCTGTGCGACACCATATCGCCACCGTCGCTGTCATCCTGCTCTCGTGCGCGGGGGTGACCGCGGCACACGCGTCGTCCGCGGCGCCACCGCCCGACGACCCGCCCACCGGGACCGCCCTGCTGGTCACCGGTGACCGGATCACCGCGCGGCCGTCGGTGGACGGCCACCGGTCGATCGTGGTCCAGCACGCCGCCGACAAGGGCGTCGGCCGGGTGATGGTGCACCTCAGCCGCGGCGCGAGGTCCTACGCGGTGCCGGCCGCCGCGCTGCCCTACCTGGGCCGCGGTCTGGACTGGAACCTGTTCGACGTGGACACCGTGCTGCAGGCACAGCGCGACCGGCAACCGACGGAGCAGGCCGTCACCGCGGCCAAGGAGTTCGGCGCCACCCTGGTGAACAAGTTCCTCGACGATCGGAAGCACGGCACCTACCGGCCCCTCGAACCGGCGATGAGCACACCCGGTGCGCCGGCGACACCGGCGAAGAAGCAGCCCGCGTCCGTGATGCGCACGCTGACCGTGACCGCGAACGGCCCGGACGGCACCCCGGACACGGGTGACGTCGCCGTGGTGTTCAACACCGACGACGGAAACCTCTTCGACGTCAACGAATCCGACAGCGTCTTCGCCCACGGCGCCGCCAAGTTCAGCGTCCCGGACGGCCACTACAGCGTGCTGGGCCTGTTCTTCGAGACCGACGCCGGCGGCAACGTCACCGCCGTGCGGTATTCGGCCCGGCCGGAGGTGACCGTGTCCGGCGACACCAGTACCGCGGTGGACGCTCAGGCGGCTTCGAGCAAGGTCACCTGGGACACGCCCCGGCCCGCGCTGTCCGAGGACGGCGGCTTCCTCCTGCGCCGCGAACCCACCGTCGGCCCGGCGCTCACCGTCGACCTCGCCGTCGGCCCCGGCGTTCCCGTGTTCGTCTCACCGACCGGCGAGCCGGTCACCACGGGCAAGCTGCAGTCCTACCCGTACAACCGGCTCAGCTCACCGCCCGGGCCGGGGACGCCGTACGAATACACCCTGCAGCGTGCCACGACGGGCGTCATCCCCGAGCAGCACTACACCGTGACCACCGCGGACCTGGCCACGATCGACGCGAACTACTACTCCGAGGTCAACTCGGTCGGCGCTCGGCAGCGCGCGGGCCGTTACCCCTTCGAAGACGACACCGTCCGCACCTCGCACCAGATCGTGCTGCCGCGCAGCCAGACGGAGTACGTGTCCGCGGACCCGGCGATCCTGTGGTACGGCGGGCTGGGCAAGTACGTCAGCCCCAAGTTCCTCAGCTGGTTCGGCGGTCAGTACGAGGCCGCCCACCACTACCAGCCGGGTACGTCGCTCCGGGAAGACTGGAACCGGTTCCCGCTGCACCCGGCCGGTACCGCCGACCGGCTTCCCTCCGACGTGCCGTGGTCGACCGTGCCGCCCGTGACCCGGCAGGGCGACGACCTGCGGATCCACCTCACGCCCTTCACCGACAACGAACCCGGGCACACCGGTTTCGGCTTCGCGGGCGAGTCCCGGGATGACCTCGCGGGGTCCTACGTGCTCCGGCAGAACGGCACGCAGATCGCCGGGGGCCCGATCAGCAGGGGACAGGTCGACTTCACGACGAAGGCGTCGGTCGACCCGGCACCGGCCACGCTCCAGCTGAGCCTGGACGCGACCCGTGAAGGACCGATGTACCTGTTGTCGACCGCGAGTCACACCGAATGGACCTGGAAGTCCCAGCACGTCTCCGGCGGCTCACTCCCCGTTCCGTACGCCTGTGAACCGGTCGACGGCGGGCAGCCGGCCCGCGACTGCGCGGTGGAACCCCTGATGACACTGCGGTACCTGGTCGGCGACCTCGATGTGCGCGGTACCGCCCCGAACGGTCCCCAGACCGTCGACGTCACCGTCGATCACCTCCAGCCGGGGTCCGGCACGGAAGTGGCGGGCGCGACCGCGCAGTTCTCCCTCGACAACGGGACGACCTGGCAGGACGCGGCCGTCGCGAACCGGGGGAACGGCTCGTTCCGGGCGACGTTCGACGCCACGGCACCGACCAACCGGGGGACGGACGTGGCTTTGCGGGTGACCGCCACCGACGCCGACGGCGGGCAGATCTCGGAAACCCTCCTGCACGCGTACCAGACCTTCAACTGAGCAGAGGAGAAGTCATGCTGTACGCCCGTACGACCGCGGCGGCGATCGGCTTGTTCGCCGCCTTCGCCGTGGCGCCCGCCGCCACCGCCGCGACGCAGTCACACCAGGCGTGCCCGGAGCCGGCCCCCGGTTTCGCGCGCTGCCTGACGACCTACGAGAGCACGCCGTCCGCGCGTTCGGCCGCCGTCGAAGGAGTGGGAGCCGACGACCTCGCGGCCGCGTACCACCTGCCCGCGACGGCCGGCGCGCAGACCGTCGTAGGCATCTCGATCGCTTACGACGCGCCGAACCTGGAGGCCGACCTCAACGAGTACCGCCGGCAGTACGGCCTCCCGGAGTGCACCGCCGCGACCGGGTGCTTCCGCAAGGTCAACCAGAAGGGGGAGGCGGGACCGGTGCCGACGAAGAACCTCGGCTGGTCGGTCGAGTCCACTTTGGACGTGTCCATGGTTTCGGCGGCCTGCCCCACCTGCAAGATCCTGGTCGTCGAAGGGAATTCGCCCGGCTACGCCGACCTGGCGGAAACCGAGGACACCGCCGTCCGGCTGGGCGCCACGGTGGTGTCGAACAGCTACGGCGGCAGGGAAAACGGGCTGGCGCTGGACTTCGAATCGAGCTACGTCCGCGACGACGCCACCATCGTCGCGTCCTCGGGCGACACCGGCTTCACCGCCGCGTCGTTCCCGGCGGTGTTCGGCTCGGTCGTCTCGGTCGGCGGCACGACGCTGGTCCGGGACGAGAGCACCCCGCGCGGCTGGTCGGAATCGGCGTGGCGCTTCGGCGGCAGCGGCTGCTCGGCCTACATCGCCAAGCCGGCGTGGCAACCGGGCACGAACTGCGCCTACCGCACCACGGCCGACATCTCCGCCGCGGCCGAGGACATCGCCCTGTACAACACGGACCGGGGCGGCTGGTTCACGGTGGGCGGAACCAGTGCCTCGGCACCGTTCATCGCCGGGCTCTACGGCCGAACCGGCGGCAAACCGGCCCCGGGTTCGCTGTACCGGAACGCGGACGCGCTGTTCGACATCACGACCGGCGCCAACGACGGCAGCGGCACGGGCGCCAAGTGCGGCGGCGACTACCTGTGCAAAGCCCAGCCCGGCTACGACGCCCCGACCGGCCTGGGGACGCCCAACGGGCTCGCGGCCTTCGAGTAGCCCCCGGCGCACGGCACGTGTCCCGCGTGCCGTGCGCCTTCCGCTCGTGCGGGTCAGCTTCTCCACCGGGCGGCTTCCGAGGGCGAACTGCTCCAGCGCACGCGTGGTCTGTGCTGCCCGGCGGCTCGCGCAAAGAGTTCCCCGAAAGCCGGGCGGGGTTCTCGGCCGGCTGGTGGGGGATCAGCTGGGCGGGGAGCCCGGCAGCGGCTCCCGGCCGGTTTCACGAAGGCCGTCGAGCATCACCGCGATGACGCGCTCGCGGCCGGCCTTTCCGGCGCCCAGGCCCAGGCAGCGGGTCGACATCCCCGCTGCCGCGCCGGCGAGGAACGGGACGTCCTGCCAGACGAGATCCGCGCGGAGCACGCCCGCTTCCCGTGCCCGCTCGGTGATCCGCCGGACGTGGTCGCGCAACCCGGCGAACGCGGCGCGCACGGCGTCGCTGTGTCCCGCCGAATCCGATTCGGCCGCCAAGGCGTCGGACAAGCCCTTGTTCGTGGACTGCGCCGCGGCGAGAGCTCGCACCAGATCCGCGAAGCCGGCGAAGGGATCAGGTGACTCCGCCGCCGCTTCGGCCGCGGCCACCAGCTCGCCGACGACCTCGAGCAGGATCGTCTCCAGCAGGGCCTGGCGGGAGGGGAAGCGCCGGTAGAGCGTCGCCGGTCCGACGCCGGCGCGCTTGACGATTTCGTTGGTCGACACGCTCAGCCCCTGCTCCGCGATCGCCGCCCGGGCGGCGGCCACCACGAGCTCGACGCTGCGCCTGGCGTCCGAACGCATCTCTCCGTCCACCTGCGGAGCCTAGCACCAAGCGGAGAGTACTTGTCCGTCTGGTATACCTTGAAACGGATAATAATTCTCCGTTTCGATTTCGGAAGGACTTCGGATGGGTATCCTCATCGGCCGGACGGCCTTGGTCACCGGGGGCAGCGAAGGGCTCGGGCTGGCGATCGCGGACGCGTTCGCGCAGGCGGGCGCGGATCTCGTCCTGCTCGCCCGTGATCCGGCGAAGCTGGCGGCGGCCGCCGAAGAGCTGCGGCGGCACGGCACCGCCGTCTCGACCATCGCCACCGACCTCGCGGACCCCGACGCCGTCGCCGGTCTTCCCGCCGATCTGCGCGCGGACATCCTCGTCAACAACGCCGGTGTCACCCACCTCAAGTCGCTGGCCGAGACCACCGACGCCGACTTCGACGAGATGGTGCGGGTGAACCTCGGCGTGCCGTTCCGGTTGACGCGGCGCCTGCTGCCGGGCCTCGCCGGCGGCTCGGTGGTCAACATCTCGAGCTACTGGGGCACGAAGATGGTCGCGGACCGTCCCGCGTCGGTGTACTCGGCGACGCGGGGCGCGCTCGACGCGTTCACGAAGGCACTGGCCAGCGAACTGGGCCCGGCGGGGGTCCGGGTGAACGCGATCGTGCCCGGGTCGGTCCGCACGCCCGCGTTCGAGCGCCGCTTCCTCGGCCCCATGACCGACGACCAGCGCACGGACTACGAGGAGTACGTCCGCCGCGCGTACCCGATGGGCCGCATCGGGCGCCCGGCCGACGTCGCCGCGGCGGCGCTGTACCTGGCTTCTCCGGAGAATTCGTGGGTCACGGGCACGATCCTGACCGTCGACGGCGGCTTCACCGTGCGCTGACCCCGGGCCTCACGAGTTCCGAGGCCGTTAGCGCACTTCGGCTTGCCCCAAGGGGCCGGATCGGGCCGAGAGGCGAGCGTCACCCGCCCGGCGGACTGCACAATGCGCTCGTGGATGTGCTTCGCCGGCCTCTTCGGGAGAATCCCGGGGCGCGCCAACGGAACCCCGGCTCATGGGTGACCAAAGAGGACGATCGAGCCCGGTCGGGCCGGCTGGGTCACGAGCTCGTCGTGGCGTGGATCTACCTGGCGATCATGGCCGCCTCCGCGCTGCCCACGCCGCTCTACCCGCTGTACCGGCAGCGACTCGATCTGCCCGCGTCGGGGATCACCGCGGTGTACGGCTTCTACGCGATCGTGGTGCTGCTGACCTTGCTCCGGCTGGGTTCCCTGGCCGACCGGATCGGCCGGCGGCCCGTGCTCACCGCGGCCGTGGCGCTCACCGTGCTCAGCGAGGTCGTGCTGGCCGTGAGCCCGACACTGGCCGGCCTCTATCTGGGACGCGGGCTGGTCGCCGTCGCGGTCGGCTTGGCCATCGCCGCGCTTCCCGCCTTCCTCGCCGACCTCGCCGGGCCGGGCCGGGCCGCCCGGGCCGCGGTGTTCGCGGTGGCCGCCAACATGGGCGGACAGGCGCTCGGCACCTTCGCCGCCGGGGCGGTCACCGCGGCCGAGCCACTCGTGACGCCGTACCTCATCGGCTTGGGCCTGCTCGTCCCGGCGGTGCTCCTGTGGACGACGCGAGTACCCGAGACGCTGCCTGCCCTTCGCGGGCCGAGGCAGCGGCCGGTGAAGCGCATTCCGCCCGCCCTGCGGGCGGACTACCGGGCCATCGCCATGACGATCGTCGGGGCCTTCGCGATGTTCGGCTCGATGACCGCGATGACCGGCCAGATCCTGCAGCAGCGCATGCTGGTCACCGGCACCTCGACGACCGGGCTGGTCACCGCGGCCATGTTCGCCTCGGGTGCGGTCGGGCAGCTGCTGGCGCGCCGGATCGCGACGGCGCGCAACCCCGCGGTCATGGTCGTCCCGGTGCCGCTCGCCGCGCTCCTGCTCTGCTGGGCCACGTCGGCCGGCTCGCTGCCGATCTTCGCCGTCGCCGTGTCGGTCTGCGGGTTCGCCGGCGGGAGCTGCCTGCGCGCCGGCAGCATCCGGGTGCTGGCGCTGAGCCCGGTGGAGAACCGGGCGCACGTCAGCTCGCGGCTGTTCGCCGCGCTGTACCTCGGCGCAAGCGTTTGCACCGTCTCCGCCGGCCTGCTGGCCACCGAGGTGGGCCTGGACGCCGCCATGCTGGGGCTCGGCCTGCTGGTGCTCGCGTTGAGCGCGGGCGCCGCCCTGCTGCTGAGCCGGCTGCCGGGCACCGGCGAGGCACTGGCCACCACCGATGTCCTCGACCTGACCGGCTTGTACTCGGTCGAGTCGACCGTCCAGTTCTTCGCCGTGCCCGCCGCGCGTCCCTTCCGGTCCGACGCCCTCGAGTTCCCGCCGTCCCGCGGCCGGCTGACCGGACTGGAGAAGCTCGAATGACGGCCACAAGCCCGGCCCTGCTCGCCACGGCGGTCACCACGCCACCGGCCGACCACCCGGCCACGACCGGCACCGGGTTCGCGGTCCGGTCGTTCACCCACGCCGCGCCGCCCGGTGTGCTCTTGGCCGGCTTCGCCTGCGTGGTGGCCCGGTTCTCCGGCGACTACGCGGTGACCGTCGTGTCCGGTCACGTGGCCGTCTCGGTCGACCTGACCGACAATCCGGCGTTCGGCGAAGTGCAACGGCGGCTGACCGGCACCTCCGTCCGGCCGGTGGACGTCACCCCGCCGCTGAGCGTGCGGATCACGCCGGGGCGCGTGGTCGAAGTCCGCTTCCGGGCCGACTGGTTCGGCGCGGAGCTGGTGGAGCGATTCGTCTCGGCGTTCCGGGTACTGCTCGACCGGGTCGCCGCCGATCCGGACGTCCGCGTGCAGGACGTGCCGTTGCACGCCGAGCCGCGCGTGCTGCGGGAGGCGACCCGCGGCCAGCCGGTGGACCGGTACCCGCGGGTCCCTCGGCTGGTCGCTCGCGCGATGGCCGCGAACCCGGCCGCGACCGCGGTCGTCAAAGGTGATCGCCGGTGGACCTATCGCGCGCTCGACACGCTGTCCGCCGAGGTGGCGGAAACGCTGCGGGCCGTCGGCCACCGGCCGGGGGAGACGGTGGCGGTCTACCCGGCCGAACGGTGCTTCGAGCTGTACGCCGCGATGCTCGGGATCTGGCGAGCCGACGGCGTCCTCGCGATGATCGAGGCGGACCGGCCCACCGCGACGCCGGACCAGGCCCGGGCGCGGACGTCGCTGGTGATCGGGACCGAGCCACCGGCGCGGTGGCCGGAAACGGCGAACGTCCTGTTGCTGACACCGGACGACGGCATTTCCGTGCTCCGCGCCGGGCGCGGACCGGGTGTCGCCTTCAGCGAGGACTCCGCCGGGTACCTCTTCTTCACCTCCGGCACCACCGGAGCACCGAAGGCGTTGCTCGGGAGGCACGACAGCCTGTCCCACTTCCTGCTGTGGCAACGGGACGAGTTCGGCATCGGGCCGGGAGACCGCTGCGCCCAGCTCACCAGCCTGTCCACCGACGGCGTGCTGCGCGACATCTTCACCCCGTTGATCAGCGGCGCCACGCTGCACGTGCCGACCGGACCGGGCGTGCGCACGGACGACCCGGCGATCTTCGGGTGGCTGGCCCGATCCGGGGTGACCGTCGCGCACACCATGCCCACGTTGTCCGAGCAGTGGCTGACGGGCGCGCGGGGCCGGCTGGACCGGGTGCGGCTGCTGTTCTTCTCCGGCGAGCCGCTGACCGGTGCACTCACCGAACGCTGGCACGCGCTCGCGCCGCGGGCCGAACTGGTCAACTTCTACGGCACCAGCGAGTGCACCATGATCCAGGCGTTCCACCGCGTCAGCCGGAACCGCGCCGAGCTGGGCCAGCCGGCCGGCACCGCCATACCGGGGGCGCAAGTGCTCGTGCTCACGCCGAGCGGCGCCCTGTGCGGCCCGGGCGAAGTCGGCCGGGTGCACATCCGCACGCCCTACGCCGCGCTCGGCTACCTCGGCGGAGAACGCTCCCTGTTCACCCGCAACCCCTTTCGCCCCGACGATCCCGAAGATCGGGTGTTCCGCACCGAGGACCGGGCCCGGGTCCGGCCGGACGGGGCGATCGAAGTGCTCGGCCGGGAGGAGGACGGCGCGGCCGTCGGTGGCGCACGGGTCGAGCCGGCGCGGGTGAACGCCCTGCTCGCCCGGGAACCGGGGGTGCGCGCCTCCGCGGTGCTGCGCGCCACCGGATCGCCCGGGCTCATCGCCTTCGTCGTGCCGGATGGCCCTTCGGTCCGGCTCGACGACATCCATCGGGCCCTCCGAAGGAAACTCCCGCCCGAGGCGGTGCCCGCTCACCTCGTGCCGGTGCCGAACCTGCCGGTCACCTCGGTGGGGAAGCTGGATCGCGATCACCTGCGCAAGAGAATCGAGAAAAGCTGATGCCCACCCCGCCGGTCGCCCTCCTCGATCGCCACCTCGCCGAGGTCGATCCCGAGGTCTTCCACGAGTTCGCGGGCGAGCTGCGTCGCCAGCGCTCGACCCTGAGCATGATCGCGTCCGAGAACTACACCGCGTCGGCGGTGCTGCGGATGCAGGGCTCGGTGTTCATGAACAAGCTGGCCGAAGGCTACGCCGGACGACGTTATTGCCACGGGTGCGACCACTTCGACGTCGTGGAACGGCTGGCTGTGGAGCGGGCCCGGCTCCTGTTCGGGGCGGAACACGCGAACGTCCAGCCGCATTCCGGTGCGCAGGCGAACGCGGCCGCGTACGACGCGTTGCTCGAACCCGGAGACACTGTGCTGGCCATGGATCTGGCGCACGGCGGTCACCTGACCCACGGCATGCGCCTAAACTTCTCGGCCCGGTGCTACGACTTCGTCAATTACCACGTCAGTGCGGACAGTTCGCTGGTGGACATGGCCGAGGTGGCGCGGCTCGCCCGGGAGCACCGGCCCCGGCTGATCGTGGCCGGGTGGTCCGCCTACCCGCGGCACCTCGACTTCCCGGCGTTCCGCGAGATCGCCGACGAGGTGGGCGCGCGCCTCCTGGTGGACATGGCGCACTTCGCCGGCCTGGTCGCCGCCGGGATGCACCCCAATCCGGTGCCGTACGCCGACGTGGTGACCTCGACGACTCACAAGACGCTCGGCGGCCCGCGGGGCGGTTTGGTGTTGTGCCGGCAGGAATTCGCCGCCGCCGTCGACACCGGGGTGTTCCCCGGCCAGCAGGCCGCTCCGCTGGCGCACACCATCGCGGCCAAGGCGGTGGCGTTCAAGATCGCGGCGAGCCCGGAGTTCCAGGACGTGCAACGCCGGACCTTGGCGGGAGCGAAGATCATCGCCGACCGCCTGCTGCGGCTCGACGCCGTGGCGGCGGGCATCCGGGTGCTCAGCGGCGGCACGGACGTCCACCTGCTGCTGGTGGATCTGCGCGAAACCGGCGTCACCGGCAAGCAGGCCGAAGACCTGCTCGGGGAGATCGGCATTTCGGTGAACCGCAACGCGGTACCGTTCGACACCAGGCCCCCGCTCGTCACCTCGGGACTGCGCATCGGCACCGCGGCGCTGGCCACCCGAGGTTTCCGCGAGGCGGATTTCGCGGCGGTCGCCGACGTCCTCGCCGAAGCACTGGCCGCTCCGGCCGACCCCGAGACGCGGGCCGTGCTGCGGGATCGGGTCGCCGCGTTGGCCGGCAAGTACCCGCTTTATCCCTTCGCCGAGGACGAATCGCCGATTCACACCGTCGCCGACGCTGAACCGGAAGCGCGTTGAACCGGCCGCCGTTCTCGTTCGTCGGCTTGGACGGAGAGGTCCGGTCGATCTCGCCGGCACCTCCGGACGATTCGGAGTCCGAAGTGGACAGTCGTGAGGAATCGAACGGCGACGACGTCGGGCCGAGCCGGTTACCCGAAGCTCAGTAGTCCGCCTTGACAGTAACCATCGGGTCGCATTTAGCGTGAGTTCGTGAAGAAAATCATGACAGGAATTCGAGTGCCTCTCCTCTTGGCGCCGGTACTGGCGCTATCCGCGACGGCCGCACTTTCGGCCGGTTCCGTGGCGTCCTCGTACGAGGTCCCCGCGCCGGGCGGTGCTTTGGCGGCGGGAAACTACCGCATCGCCGAGCCGCGGATCCAGGTCCGGCTGGACCTGAACGCGGGGCAGACGCCGGAAAACCTCGTGGTGGAACCGGATGGCAGCACCGACGTCAGCTTCGCCAAGAGCCGTCAAATAGCGCACATCGCGAAGGACGGCTCGGTCCGCGTGCTGGCCACCCTGCCCCGTCCTGACGGCGCTGACCACGCCCCGGGGACGAGTTTCCCGGCCACCACCGGGATCGCCCGGGCCGGGGACGGCACGCTGTACTTCGCCTACAACGCCGGTGACGCGGGGCTCACCGGACTGTGGCGGCTGCGCCCGGGCAAGGCGGCGGAACGCATCGTCGCGCTCGCGGCCGAGAGCCTGCCCAACGGGGTCGTCCTCGACGAACGAAGTGGGCAGGTCTACCTCAGCGACTCGAAGCTCGAAACGGTGTGGCGTGCGCCGTTGGCGGGCGGGACGGCCCAGAAATGGGTGAAGGACCCGCTTCTCGCTTCGACGTCGAACTTCGGTGCCAATGGCCTGAAGCTGCACAACGGCGCGCTGTGGGTGTCGAACTTCGACCAGGGGCTCCTCGTGCGCATCCCGATCACGTCGAGCGGTGCCGCGGGCGCCTTGGCGGTCCGGGCCCGCGACCTGCCCGGCGTCGACGACTTCGTGTTCACCGGGGTCGGCGACGAGCTGCTCGCCACGCTCAACCCGGCCAACCAGGTGGACCTGGTCCGCGAGGACGGGTTCCACACGGCGGTGCTCACGTCCGTCGACGGGTTGCAGAACCCCACGGCCATCGCCTTGCAGGGCAAGAACGTGTACGTGACCAACGCGGCGTTCTTCACGAACACGAGCCCGAACATCCTGCTCGGCCGGCTGGTTCCCGGCACCGGCGGCACCTACTCGATCGGCACGGGCCTTTCGCCGCGGGAACGAGCCAACGCCGAGGCCGCGATCGCCGTGTTCGACGGTTTGCTCAACCAGCACACGGTTCGCGCGACCGTCGAGCGCTACCTCGACGCGCGGTCGTTCGTCCAGCACAACCCGGACGGTCCCGACGGCCGTGACGCCGTCATCACCACGCTCGAACCGGTCGTGCGGAAGTTCCCGGACGCCTCGCTCGACATCACCAGGATCGTCGCGCAAGGAGACCTCGTGGTCACCCAGGGGCTCGTCAAGCTGAGCCCCGACGACCGGGGGACGGTCGAAGAGGACACCCTCCGCTTCGACGACGCCGGCAAGGTCGTCGAGCACTGGGACGTCAAGCAGGCGGTCGCCGAGACCAGCGCCAACGGACATCCCCAGGTGTAGCGGATCGGCGCGGCCGGACGGGATGAGCCCGTCCGGC
>NZ_JBFBBZ010000074.1:0-38014 GCF_040682935.1 Amycolatopsis sp. NPDC051061 | reverse complement strand
GTGGGCAACGGGAACCCGCTCCAGTGGTACCTGGGCGTCCTGATCATGACCTTGGCGGTGAACAGCATGGACGGCGGCGATGCCAACACCTCCGAGGAAGCGCTCGACTCGGTGTCCCGCACGGCGTTCGGCGTGCCGGCGGCGCAGCTGACCGTCGCCGAAGTGGCGAAGACACTGCCGGAACTGGAGTCCGATTACACCAAGATCACCGGCACCCGGTTCGCCGTCGCCTGCGGTGACCAGCCGACCAAGTCCGCGGCCTGGTACAAGCAGCTCAGTGACCGGCAAGGCCCCAAGTATCCCCTCTTCGGCTGGAACTACGGCCTCAGCGAAGTCTGCGGCTTCTGGTCCGACGCACCGCGACAGGAACTGCCCAACCTGCCCGCCGAAGCGGCGAAAAACGTCCTGGTCGTCCAGGGCGAGTTCGACCCCCAGACCGGCTACGAGCAAGCCAAGGCCGCTTCCCGGGCGGCCGGGGTCCCCCTGGTGTCGGTGGAGGATTCCCCGTTCCACGGCCAGTACGCCATCGACGGCAACCCGTGTGTCGACGGCCTGGTGAACACCTTCCTGGTCAAGAACTCCCGTCCGGGCAACACCACCTGCCCGGGAATCCCGCTGCCGAGCGAGGACGTCGTGCACCCGGTGCCCGGCCCGCTCGACGGGGCGCATGGGAGTACCACCACGCGGATCGACGACCGGCTTTCCGGCCTGCGTAGCGAGGTCCGGAAGACGCTCGGCAACCTCGCCTGGTGACGCTGCCGGGGTGGCTGCTCCCGCCCGGAGAGCAGCCACCCCGGTCACGTTCCGGCCGGGCGCCGCGCCAGTGTTTCAGCAGAGGACCTACGTCAGGCACCCGCCGAGTATCCCGCCTTCCAGGCGTGCGGCACCACGGCGTCCTCCAGCGGCGGCCAGGTGTTACCCGCAAGAACAAGAGGTTCCCGAACGGAACCACCGGAATTCGGAGCGGCCGCTCAGTTCCCGCCCGCTTTCACGGCTCGCTCGGCGTCTTCGATGGTCAAGCTGGCGTTGAGCGTCGCGGCCGCGGTGACCCCGGAGGCCGCCGCCTGCATGACCCCGGCCGTCACGTCCATCACATTGCCGGCCACCCACACGCCGGCAACACCGGTGAACCCGGAGGGATCGGCCTCGACCTGCTCACCGATCCCGAGCGGGTGCTCGATCGTCTTGACGCCGAGCGAGTCGAGCAGCTCGTGCCGAGACTCGAACCGCGGGCCGACAACGACGACCGAACGAACATGCGTCTCGCCCGACTTCAGCCGGACCCCGGTGATCCGGTCGTCGTCGATCTCGAGGGACTCGATTTCACCACGTACGACCGTGATGCCGCGGGCCGCGAGCTGGGCGAGCTGCTCCTCGGCCGGTTCGGGCGCGCTGTGCAGGAAAAGGATCACATCGTCGCTCCACTGCCGCCACATCAGCGCCTGCATGGCGGCGCCCGGTCCTTCCCCCAGGATCGCCAGCGGCTGGTCCCGGTGCTCCCAGCCGAAGCAAAACGGGCAGTGGACGACGTCGTGCCCCCAGCGTTCGCGCAGGCCCGGGATGTCCGGGTACCGGTCGACCAAGCCGGTGGTCACCAGGACCCGGCGGGCCACATGCCGTGCGCCGCCGCGGGTCGACACCACCAGCCGTCCGTCGTCGAGCCGCGTGATGCCGTCCACAGTGTCCTCGACGATCGTGCCGCCGTAGCCACGCACCTCCGCCCGGCCCCAGGTGAGCAGCTGCAGCGGCGGCGCGCCGTCCCGGGTCAGGTACCCGTGCGCGTGCGCCGCCGGTGCGTTGCGGGGCTGCCCCGCATCGATCACGACAATCGAGCGGCGCGCGCGGACCAGTGTCAGCGCCGCACCAAGACCGGCGAGACCACCCCCGACGATCACGACGTCGAGCGTGGTCTCGTCCGAACCGGATTCCGAAAGAGCATTCGTTGTTGGGTCGGTCATGCATCCGACTATCCACAGCGGACCCGCAGATCGGCAACCAAAGTTGCCAGATGCGCAAACGGCCGGGGTGGCCTGCGGCGAGGGCGACGTGGCCGAGATCTGCGACGTGGCGGATCGCCGCTATCCGTCAGCAGGCCCTGCGGCCCGACGTCGAACCGCAGGGCACCGGGCCGCGAGGCCCATTCGGCAGGCGCCGGCTGTCACATTTCCTTTTCCCGGGGGATCTTCTCCCCCGCCTCGACCGCGAACGGCAGCCGGTTGCGCGGCGGTGCCGCCGGGCAGACCGGGACGAAGTCCGAGAACGCGCACGGCAGGTTGTACGCGCGGTTGAAATCGAGGGTGACCGTGCCGTCGGCGGCCGGCGCGTCGATGTTCAGCGCGCGGCACAGCGGGTAGGTCGTGACTCCACTGGTCGCGTCGGCGAACACTGTGTTCAGGCCCGCGGCACCCTGGAGCACGAGCAGTTCGTGTTCCTCGCCGCCGTACTCGAACCGGATCACACCGGGGGTGTCGTGTTCGTGGCGCCGCCAGCCCACGCTGTCCAATGTGACCGACTGCAACTCGCCGTGCGGCTCGAACCGGCCGGTGAGCACCCAGTCCGGGTCGGGCTCGAAGGTGGGCACGCCCTTGAAGTCGTGGCGCTTGGGCGGATCCGGCTCGTAGCCCACGATCATGTACAGCTCGCGGTAGGTGATGCCCACTTCGACGTCACCGGCGGCGACGCGCACCTCGTCGTCGATGCCGACGAGCGAGAAGCTCTTCTCGGTCGTGAACTTCTCGTCGCCGTACGCCATTTCCAGGCCCTGCGGGTCGATGTGCACGTTGTCGCCGTCGTGCCACCACAGTCCGGGAATTCCGTCGTAGGCGCGCGGGGTCGAGTCCAGCCAGTTCATCGACACGGCGGCCAGCCAGCCGAACGGCCGGCCCAGCCACTGCTCCCAGCCGTCCCGCCACGCACGCCAGTCGGCGGTGTAGGTCTCCACGTCTTTCACGTCATTCTTCGGCACGGCGCCACCTTCCGTTTCGGGTGTTCTCGGGGCCATCGTCATGACGTCGCCCGAAACCGGCAATGCAAGTTGCGAGGATGGCAAATACTTCCCCGGCGGCGATGCGGTCAGGAAGAAAGCTGGCTCACGAAAACGAACCCGCCCAGGACGACCAGCAAGATCGCGAAGGCCCGCCGCAGAAGGACGCCGGACGCGTGCCGCGCCACCAGTTGTCCCACGAGAGCACCTGCCACCGCGGCACCGGCGAACGGCGCCACCACGGACCAGTCGGGCGCTCCGGCACCAAGATGGGCGACCAAGGCCGTGGCCGAGTTCACGGCAATCACCACCAGCGACGTACCGACGGCCGTCGCCATGTCGAGGCGCAGGGCGAAAACCAGCGCGGGCACGGCGAGGAAGCCGCCGCCGACGCCGAAGAGACCGGTGAGCACCCCGACGACGAACCCGGCGAGGACGACCCGGACTCCCGGGTGCCGGCCCGCCTCGTCGCCCCTCGGACCGGGCGCTCCCCGCCAGGTGGTGCCGGCGGCGACCAGGACTACCAGCGCGAAGCCCACGAGGAGCGCCCGGGCAGGCAGCCCGGCAGCAGCCAGGGAGCCCAGGACCGAGCCGACGATCCCGGCGCCGCCGAACCCGGGCACCGAGCGCCAGTGCACTTGGCCCGCGCGATGGTGTGCCGCGACACCGGCGACCGCAGCGAGCCCGACGATCAGCAAGGACCCGGTAGCCGCCTGGGCGGGTGCTTGCCCGAGCACGTAGACCAGCGCGGGCACGGCCAGCACGGATCCACCACCCCCGAGCGCACCGAGCGCGACGCCGACGACAAAGCCGAGCACTGCGGCCGTACCCAAGGCACCCGCCTCCTCCACCACCGGGCGGACCTCACCTCGAGGACCGCCGGCGAAACGTACGTACATCCGGCTCGGTGCTCCCACGTTCTTTGCGGAAGTGGCAACTTGCGTTGCTCATGTACTGCCCTTCGCCGCAGAGTCGGTCCAGCACGACGAAGTCGAAGGACAGTGAGGACGAGATGACTCTTTCCGATGCGGAAGCCGCTGAGATCGGCTCGCGGACCCGGGCGAAGATGCCGTGGGCCGGTGTCGCGATGCTGAGCCTGCTGCAGCTGGTGCTGTCGGTGGACACCAGCGTCGTGAACGTGGCGCTGCCCCAGATCCAATCCGCGCTGGGGTTCTCCCCTACCGGTCTGAGCTGGGTCATCACGGCCTATGCGCTCGTCTTCGGCGGCTTGGTCCTGCTGAGCGGCCGGATCGGCGCGATCATCGGACCGCGCCGCGCCCTGCTGATCGGGACGGCGATCTTCGTCGCCGCGTCAGTGCTCGGCGGCCTGGCGTCATCCCCGGGGATTTTGGTGACCGCCCGAGCCGCCCAGGGCGTCGGCGCGGCCCTGGCCGCACCGAGCACGCTGGTGCTGATCATCGGGATCACCGAACCCGGCGCGCAGCGGTCGCGGGCAATGTCCTTCTTCGTCGCGGCGCTCGGCAGCGGTGCCGCGATCGGGCTGGTGCTCGGCGGGGTGCTCACCACCACGCTCGGCTGGCGCTGGGTCATGTTCGTCAACGTCCCGCTCGGCCTGTTCGTGCTGGCCGGTGTGCGGCTGACGGTTCCCCGGCTGCCGCGAACCGTCGCACGGCTCGACCTCGCCGGCGCGGTCTCGTCGACCGCGGCGATGGCGGCGCTGGTCTACGGCCTGACGTCCGCCGCGTCCGATGGTTGGAGCAGCGCGAAGACCTTCGGCTCCTTCGCCGTCGCGCTAGTGGCGCTGGGCCTCCTGATCGCTGCGGAACGGCGGCACTCCAACCCGGTGCTGCCCCTCGGCTTCTTCGGCCGGATGCGGTCGGCGGCACCGTTCCTGGCGATGCTGCTGATTCCCGCGGGACAGTTCGGCTTTCTGTACTTCGCCGCGTTGTTCACCCAGGACGTGCTCGGCTACAGCCCCCTGCTGACCGGTTTGGTGGTGCTGCCGTTCACCGCCGCTTTGGTGCTCGTCAACGTGGTGGTGCCCCGGCTGGTGGCTCGCTGGGGCGAGCGGGTGACGGGTGGTGCCGGGATGGCCGCATTGACCCTCGGTCTGCTGTGGATGTCCCAGCTCCACACGGGCAGCACGTTCACCGGCGGCTTGCTCGGCCCGTTCGTCGTGCTGGGGGTCGGCGCGGGTCTCACCGTCGCGCCACTGACCAGCGTGCTGCTGGCCCAGGGACCGGCCGAGCAGCTGTCCGCGGCGTCGAGCCTCAACCAGGGCGTGCAGCAGCTGGGCGGCGCGGTCGGCCTGGCCGCCCTGACCACCGTCTTCAGCGCGGCCGGCGGCGGCGTGGAAGGCATCACCACGGCCCTGCTGGCGGGAACGTTGTTCCCGGCACTGGCCTTCACGCTGTTCACGATCTGGGCCCGCCGGATCGGCGACACCCGCTGACGGTCGCCCAGCTCGGATCCAGCCGGTCAACCGGGAATCGAGTTCCCCGGCCCTCACTGTCGTCGCGTCCGGTCATCACCACGCCTGCGTGCGGTCCGTCGTGGATGCGGGTGACCGAACACCATTCGTCCGTGGTGTGCGCGAGTTCCGGCTTCCCCGGCCCGCAGATGACCGTCGGCACCGAGCCCAGCGCCCGGGTGAGCACGGAGGCGTCGGTGAAGAACGACATCGCCCGTGGCGCGGCAGCCGGTGACCGCACGAGCCACCTCGGCCACCGACGTCACCCAGGTGCCGGCCGGGTCGGTCCACACCGGGGGCAGGTCGACGATCGGCGTCAAACTCACCCCGGGTCCGGCACGCTCGCCCAAGTGAGCGCGGATCACGTCGTGCTCCTGCCCCGGAACGCTCCGCACGTCCACCCGCGCCTCCGCGTGAGTGGACAGTCCGAAGTGCTCGGCTCAGCGTGACCGGGCGCGCAGGTGAGGCCGTTCCCCCTGCTGACCGAAGATGATCAGGATCTCCGCCGCGCGCTCACCGGCGTTCGCGATCGCGTGCGGGACCCGGGTGTCGAACTCGGCCGCCTCTCCCGCGTTCAGCTCGAAATCCTGGTCGCCGAGCGCGAGCCGTAGCTTCCCGGTCAGCACGTACAGCCATTCGTGCCCTTCGTGCACCTGCTGTTCCAGGCGTTCCGGCAGCTCTTCGGCCACCGGCAGGAGCTGCTTGAAGGCGTTGAGGCCGCCCGGTTCACGGGACAGCGGCACCCAGACGACACCGTCCCGAGTGACCGGCCGCGGATGAATCCGGGGATCCCCCGTCGAGGGCGCGCCGACCAGGTCGTCGAGCGGAAGGCGGTATGCCCGCGCGAGCGGCAACAGCACCTCCAGCGTCGGACGACGCTGACCCGACTCGATGCGCGACAACGTGCTGACCGACATCCCGGTCAGCTTCGCGACCTGGCCCAGCGTGTTGTGCCGCTGCTTGCGGATCGCGCGCAGGCGGGGGCCCACCGCGTCCAGAGTTCGGTCGAGATCGTCTGACATACCGCCAGTCTGCGCCCGCGACCGGTTTATCTCCACTTTTCGGCCACCATGGCCGCATGGCAGCCACCCCACCGGACACGTGGTTCCCGGAAGGAAGTTGCCCACCTTGCCGGTAACGTGGTATTTCGTGTTATAAATTCGCGATACCAGCAATAGGATGCGGACGGAAATTCCGGTTCGCGTCGAAATTATCGGAGGGTCGATGCATCGCGCACTTCGACGTACGGTTCTTGCGCTTTCCCTCGCGTTCGCGATGAGTGGAACGCTGACTCTGTCCACCGCTTCGGCGGCACCCGCCGCCGAGCCGTGCGTACCCGGCGGCGCCGATTGGGTGTGCCTCTACGACAACGCCGACTTCACCGGTCAGTTCTGGAGCCAGCCTGCTGTCGGAACTTTCTGGCTGGCCCCGAGTTTCGACAACCGCGCTTCGGCGGTGGTCAACGCGAGCGACAAAGACCTTTGGCTCTACAAGGACGGCTTCAACCGGGGTGACAGCGTCCGCCTCGCGCCGGGCCAGCGCTGGGTCGCTCCCCCGGATTGGGACAAGCAGCTGACTTCCATGTTCCTCAATTAGCGGAAAGTCCGCCATCCTCAGACGTCGAAGCCGGGCCGGCGTGGTTCGTCCCCGGCCCGGCTTTGACTTGCGTCCCACGATTACGACCGCGGTCCAGCGATCGACCCGCGAGAACCGTCCGACCCACTCCCGCGGCGTGGGGAACATGTCCTTCGACGACATCAGGTGGGCGGTGGGCACGCTCCAGCCGGCGTCCTGCCGGTAGCCGGACTCGCCGTAGAGCCGCATCGACGACCCGATCGTCTGCGTGAACCAGTACACACTGATGTTCGTCAGCAGCTGATCCTTCGTGAAACGGCGTTCGACGTCTCCGTCGCAGTCGCTCCACCGGCGGAACTTCTCCACGATCCAGGCCGCGTGCCCCGCGGGAGAGTCGAAGGCCGGCGGCAGGTCACCGAGGCGGTGCACCGCGCGGGCGGCCGCATCTTCATCCAGATCATGCACGCCGGCCGGGTCGCCCACCCCGCGAACACGCCACACGGGCGGCAGCCGGTCGCGCCGTCCGCGGTCCGTCCCGAAGCGGAGATGCCGACGGCGTCCGGTCCCCAGCCGATCCCGGAGCCCCGGGCCCTCACCACGGACCAGGTCGCCGCCACGGTTCAGGACTTCCGGAAGGCCGCCGCCGCGGCGATCCGGGCCGGCGCGGACGGCGTGGAGATCCACGGGGGCTACGGATTCCTGGTGCAGCAGTTCCTCGCCACCGACGCCAACCGGCGCACGGATCGCTACGGACGACTCCCTGGCGCGGACGATCCGCCAGGCCTGGCCGGGCACACTGGTCGTGAACCGGCCGGGTGCCGACCTGGCCACCAGGGTCGCCGATCTGGACAACGGCCTGGCCGACCTGGTGACCGTCGCGAAGCTCGCGCTGGCCAACCCCGATCTCGTCGAGCGCCTGCGCGAGTCGACTCCGCTGAACGAGCCCGATCCGGCGACGTTCTACGGGGGCGACGCCGTCGGCTACACCGACTACCCGGCGCGGGAAAGCAAGTAGCCGTCCCGGCGCCCGCGAGACCTCCGTAGCCGGTGGCGCAGAGGGCGACCCGCTACGAAGCCGGCCAGGAGAGCGTGCTGCTCCCCTGGCCGGCTCCGCTCTGGGTGGCTCCTTACCTGGGCTGCACACCCAGCGCGGCCAGCGCCGGGCCGGCCATGATCACGCCGTTGCCCGTCACCGTGTCGAACCCGGGCGTGCCCAGGTCGATCGCGCTCGACACCAGCGCGGCGCGGATCTGCGCCGGGGTCGCCGTCGCCTTGCCCGACAGCAGCAGCGCCGCGATCGCCGCCGCGTGCGGAGCCGCCGCCGACGTCCCGAAGAACGGCTGGAAGCCCGCCACCGACGTCATCACCCCGTCGGCCGCGGTGATGTCCGGCTTGCTGCGGGTCGTGCCGCCCGTCGAAGACACGTTGCCCGGCGTGACCGCGGTGCCGTCCGCGTTGTAGAACAGGTGGCGCTTGCCGTCGGAGGAGAAGCGCTCCCACTTGCTCGCCGCGCTGAACTGGCCCGGGTACGGACCCGCGGGGTTGGCCGGGTCACCGGGAGCCAGCGGCCGCGTGAACGCGCCCGCCGCCGGGGCCGCCGCCACGCTGAACGCGCTCGCCGCCGCCGAATGGCCGCTCGTGACACCGTTGGTGCTGAACGCCTTGAGCGAACCCGAAGCCACGAACCGCCCTTCGTTGGCGCCGACCGCGATGAACCGGTCGGCACCGCTGAACTTGACGACGGCGATCCGGAAGCCGGACCCGCTCGGAACCTGCGCGATCTCGAAGGGGTTCTGTGCCCCGGTCTGGCTGTTGTCGCTGGATGCGACGACACCACCGGAGGAATTCAGGACGTAGAGGTCGTAGTCGTTGGCCGACTTGCCCCACGGGTCGGACCAGAACAGCGTCACCGGGAAGCCGGAAAGCATGGCAGGGTCGAAGTTCTGCGTGGCGCTGCCCGGGTCGAAGTCGTGCGGGACACCGTCCACGCCGGTGATCCTCGACGACGACGCGCGGAAGTCACCCTCGTAATAGCCGCTGGTGCCATCAGTCAGGTTGCCCGAGTTGCCCGCCGACGAGAAATACAGGACACCGGCCGCGGTAACGTCGTTGACCGCCTGCGCGACCTGCGTGTCCTGAAACGGCGACTCATCGAAGTACGCGACGTCGTCAACGATGATCCGGCAATGCCCGGTCGTACGCAGCGCGCGGATATTCGCCGCGAAACTGGCCTCGCTGGCGAACGCCGACGCGAAACCGAGAGTCGCGTTCGGCGCGAGATCGTGAACGATCTCGAGCATCGCCGTACCCTCATCACCACTGCCCTTCTGACCGGACAAGACATCCACCGCGGGCAGCTCACCGGCGGCCTGCGACTTCGCGAGCGAATCGACACCGTCGGACAGCACACAGACCTTCACACCAGACCCACTGACACCGTAAGTGGTGCGGGCGGTGTCGGTGCCGTGCGCCTTGTCCCCTTCCGACACCACAGTCGCGGCCACGGCCTTCGCGGCAAGCACCTGACGCAGGTCGCGGTGGCCCGCCTTGCTCCAGGTCGTGGCCTGCGCGGCCGGCTTGACCTCAGCGACGTCGGCGCGCCCGGCGATCGCGTCCAGGGCGGACAGCGGCAGGTCAGCACGAACGGCGCCGTCCGGCGCGGCGTAGCGGACGGTGCCGCCCGCCGCCTCGACGGCGTTCGCAACGGTCTTGCCGTAGGCGGCGATGTCGACCGAGACGGTCCCGGCATTACTGACACCGACACCCGAGCGGTACTCCGGCAGCTTCGCGGCCAGAGACCGGTCAGCCCGCAACCGCTTCTCCACCACGAGCTGGCTCGATTGCTTGCGCTCGGCCGGGGACAGGTTCTTCTTGATGCCCTGCAGCGCGCTGATGCCCGCCTCGGTGCGCGCGGTCGCGGCGTCCACCGCGGACGGTTGCGCCGCGGCGACCCCCGTCGACAGCAGCAGGGCTCCTACCGTCAGCGGAACCGCGTGCGCGGCGACCCGGCTGAATCTCACCATCGATGTCTCCCCTGTGGTCTTCGGCTATCCGGCCGAATGTGACCCAATCGGAAGTGATACAAGGAAAACCTAAGGAAACGCCGCCCGGCGGTCCACCGACCAAAGTCGGGAACGCACGGGACATTACGGCTCACCGGGAAGTCGGGTGTACGGCAGGTAACCATTACGGCGTTCGCCTGGAAGACTATTGGCGAGGTGAAGCCAGTACCCGCAATTGCACCAGCATCGCGAACCGTTGATCGGAATCACCGAGATCCCCCTGGCCGATCTCGGCGACGCGCCGCAACCGGTATCGGAACGTATTCTGGTGCACGGCGGTCGATTCGGCCGCCGCGCCGATGTCTCCGAATGCCTCCAGCCACGCGCGGAGGGTCTCGACGAGGCATGGACTGTGGCGGCGCCGTTCCCGTCGTCACCGAGCAGACCGCGTTCGTCGAGCGCCACCCCCAGCACCAGGAGCGGTTGCGCCGAAAGCCCCAGCCGCTCCAGTGCCGACAAAGGGGCGTCGGAACCGTCAGGCGTTCGTTCCCGGCAACAACTGATCCACCTCGGCCTCGAAGAGCAGATCGGCGTCGATGCCCATCCGCTCGAGCACACCGTTGAGCTCGAGGCTGATCACACCGCTGAGCCGCGTCCAGATCGTCAGCGCGTGCAGCACCACTTCCCGTGGGTAGCCTGGCCCGGCTTGCGAGGCCGAAGGCATCGCGGCCTCGAGCGCTCCGGGGCGCGGCAGCTCGGCGACCAGCAGGCAGATCGCGTGGAACGGTCTCCGCGCGGGCGACACCACCGCGTCCGCTTCCGAGATCCGGTGGTCCCCCAAGATCCCCTGGATGATCCGGTACTGGATCGGATGGTCGACCGCCCACGCCCGGGTCACGGCGAGCAGCCGCCGCAACCGCTGACCAGACGGGAGACCGACCGTCTCGGCCAGCGTTCGCTCGGTCAGCGACGCATTGGCCTCGAAACTCTCGGTGATGAGCGCACGGACGAGCTCCTCACGGGAGGGAAAGTACCGATACAACGCCGCGGGGGATAACCCCAGGCTCTGCGCAATGCCGGTCATCGAGACGGCGGCGAGGCTGTCCTCGGCGATCTGCCGGTAGGCCTGCGCATGGATATCGGCCACCAACGCGGCACGCAACCGGTCTCGTCGGCTGGACCCGGTCTGCGCTTCCACCCGTCGAACCATACCTGTGTGACCACCATCACCAGTGTGTTGCTACCATTACAAAGTGAAGGGGTCATAACCTTCCTTTGCTCACCCTGTTACCGAGAGGATCACGATGGACACCAGCGCCTTCACCGACCAGGTCGTACTGATCACCGGCGGAGGCGGCGCGCTGGGGGCGGCCGTCGCGCGACGGTTCGCCGCGGCCGGAGCCACCCTTGCTCTCGTCGGGCGCACTCTCGAATCCCTGGAACGCGCGGTGGCCACCCTGCCCGGCGACGCGAAACACCAGGTCTTCACCGGCGACGTGACGGACCCCCAGGCGATCGAGGCGACGGTCGCCGACGTGGTCTCGACGTTCGGCCGGCTGGACGTCCTGGTCAACGGCGCCGGGCGCGTCGCGCAGGGCACCGTCGAGCAGATCGACCTCGGCTCATACCGCGAGATGATGGCCACCCACGTCGACGGCATGTTCTACACGTCACGGGCGGCTCTCGAACCCCTGCGCGCCCACCGCGGCTGCATCATCAACATCGGCTCGGTCTCCGGACTTCGCGGCGACTGGGGTCAAGCCGCCTACAACGCCGCCGAAGGGGCGATCACCAACCTCACGAGAAGCATGGCGCTCGACCACGGGCACGAGGTCCGGGTCAACTCGGTTCACCCTGGCGCGATCATCACCGACGCCATGACCGAGCAGGCGTTCGCGGACGGCTCCCCCATCGCAGCGGCGTGGAACGCACGCATCCCGATGGGCCGCGTCGCCCGTCCGGAAGACATCGTCGGCGTGGTGGCGTTCCTCGCAAGCGCTGAAGCCCGCTACGTCAACGGCGCCTGCATCCCCGTCGACGGCGGCCTCACGGCTTCGAACGGACAGCCTTCGCTACCGGCCATTCTGGGCGACGTCATACTCAAATGACAAGTCGAGCAGAAGAAATGGCCAGTACTCGGGAGACTCGGCAACAACTCCTCTACCAGTCAGTGCTCGATCTCTTGGCCAACAAATGGACCCTGCCGGTCATCTGCGCGCTCGAGGGAGGTCCCGAACGCTTCGGCGAACTTCAGCGGAACCTCCACGGCGTAAACCCGAAGGTTCTGACCCGGACTCTCCGCAGGTTGCAGGAGTTCGGAATTGTCGAACGCGTCGTCTACCCGTCGGTACCCCTCCGCGTCGAATACTCCTTGACCGAACTCGGCCACAGCTCGACCGGACCGCTGCAAGCGATCCTGTCATGGACGGAAAACTTGTTGGCCGATTCCGCGGCCCCGAGCCGGCGTCCCCGCGATGAACAACTGATCTCCTGATCTCCCGCTCACAGGTACTCCTGCGGGTTCGGGTAAGCGGCATCCTGGTCCGGGTAGTTCAGGTAGAGCGGGCGCGTGATCGGCACGCCGGTCTGGCTCGTTTGCTTGGCCAGCGTGTAGGTGTACGGAACCAGCGCCTCGCGCAGGCGCAGGAATTTCTCCGCGCTGTCGCCCGCCGCGCGAACGCGAGCACGCCCAGGTCGTCGTCAGGAGCTGACTCCAGGGCGTGCTGGGTCGCGACGTCGAGTTGCGCCCGTTCGGCGAGGCGCCGCGAAGACGGACGAATCCTTCTCGCGCGCGGCACACATCGCATAACGTGCCGTGCAGCTTATAGCGGTGGCTGTAGGGCGCGAGCTTGTCGTACAGGTCCAGGTCGAGCCGGTGGCCACGCAGACGGCCACCCGGTCAGGTTCCCGATCGCAGGGCGTCCACCGGTTGCATGCGTGCCGCGCGCAGCGCGGGGTAGAGCCCGGCCAGCAGGCCGACGACGGCACCCGCGGCCGGGGCGCCCGCGGCGAGGGTGAGGTCCAGCACCGGTGTCCACTGCCGTCCGATCGAGATCGCGACGACAGCCAGGATTCCCGAACTGGCGCCCACTATCCCGCCGATCAGCCCGACGACACCCGATTCGGCGAGGAACTGCGCGGCGATGTGCCGGCGGGACCCGCCGAGCGCGCGACGAAGCCCGATCTCGCCGGTGCGTTCCATGACCGTCACCAGGGTCACGTTCGTGATCCCGAGCGCACCGACGATCAACGACACCAGACCGAGCACCACGAACAGACTGTCGACGTCGTGCTGCACCCCGCCGCGCAGGGCCGCGGGATCCGGCGGCGCGAGCACCTGAAGGGAGTCGTGGTCACCGGGGCTCAGCGCGATGGGCGCTTGCCGGGCGATCAAGGACGCTGCCCCGAGCTCGGTTCTGATCAGCACCGCGGTCGGTACTCCCAGCTGCAGCCGATCCTGCCCGGTCGTGTACGGGACGAGCACCGCGGTGTCGAGGTTGTGCTGTTGACTACCTGCGGTGGACTCGAGCACCCCGATGACGGTGAACGGCTGGTCGTCGACGAACACGGCGGGCCCCTCACCCAGGTCCGTGACGCCGAGCAGTTGGGCCGCCGAACTGCCCAGCACCACGACCCGGTCGCTCCGGGCGATGTGACCTTCGTCGAAGTACCGGCCTCGGGCCACCTTCGAGTCGGCGGCTGCCGGGAGGTCGGCCGTCGTGCCGACAGCCGGCAGTATGCGGTCAGTCACCGTTGCCGGGTCGTGCAGATCGTTCGCCCGGACACGAGCGTCGGAGATACCGTCGGGCCTCGAGACAGCCGCGGCGGCGCGGACGCCGTTGAGCCGGGTCAGGTTCGGCAGTGCGTCCCACGCCACCGTGGGTGGCCGGCCGGAGTCGGCCTGGCCGGGAACCCTGACGGTCACGCTGGTCGCGGTGACGGCGTCGAAACGGCCGGCGATCTGGTTGCCCGCCGTCTCGGCGATGCCCAGCGTGATGACGAGCGTGGTGATGCCGACGATCGTGCCGAGCATCGTCAGCACAGTCCGCAACGGCCGGGAAGCGACGCCGGCGAGGGCTTCGTCGAACAGATCACGCACTCCCAGCACGGGCCGCAAGGGGGATTTCATCCGGATTCCTCGGACAGACGGCCGTCTTCGATGCTGATCCGCCGCTCGGCACGACGGCTGACGTCGTCGTCATGGGTGATCACGATCAGGGTCACGCCCTGCTCCTTCAGGTCGTCGAACAGGTCGAGGACCGCTTCGGTGTTGGCGCGGTCAAGGTTTCCCGTGGGTTCATCGCACAGCAACAGCGCCGGTTCGCCGAGCAGAGCACGGGCGATCGCCACCCTCTGGCGTTCGCCGCCGGACAGCCGATCCGGCCGGAAACCCACACGGTGGGCCAGCCCCACCCGGTCCAATGTGGCCTCGGCACGCCGGGCTCGCTGCGTTCGGTCGCCGCGACGATAAAGTTCGGCCATCGCGACGTTTTCGGCGGCGCTGCGGTAGGGCAGCAAGTGGAAGGACTGGAACACGAAACCGATCTTGCTGCCCCGGAGCGCGGTGCGTTGCCCATCATCGAGCCGCGTGGTGTCGACCCCGTCGAGCAGGTAGGTGCCCGAATCGGGCCGGTCGAGCAGCCCGAGAATGTTGAGCAGGGAGGACTTGCCCGACCCCGACGCTCCGACGACGGCGAGGTAGTCGCCGGTGGAGACTCGCAGGTTCACGTCACGAAGAGCGTGCACGGGGGGATCGGAGTCGTAGACACGCCCGACATCGCTGAGCTCCACCACCGGCGGGGTCATGAGCTGCCTACGACCACGCGGTCGCCTGCGGCGAGCACACCACCGCCGGCGGGGGTGACCTTGACCAGTCCCAAGGTGGTCAGGCCCAGCGTCACGAGCACGCTCTCGGTTCGCCCGCCTGCCCGCTGGACAACCACTTTCGAGGTGCCGTCCGCACCGGTCGACACCGCGGCGACCGGGACGACGAGAACGGCACCGCCGGTACTGCCGACCTCGATGCCGATCTTGACAGCCTGGCCCGAGTACGAGGCCAAGGCGGCCGAATCCTTCGGTACCAGGCGAAGCGCTGTCGAAGTCCCGCTGGGCGCGGTCGGCGCCTGTGCCGCCCCCGAAGCCGGCTTCGCCTCCTTGGTATCGCCGTCAGCCGCGCCGCCCGTGACAGCGCCGGATGCGGCCGACGGCTCGGCATCGGGGCCCACCGCTTGCAGAGACGCCGCAACGGTGGTGCCGTCATTCGTGGTCAGCGTCGCCGGCATACCGGCATGCACCAGGGAAGCATCGGCGACCGGCAGCCGGCCCTGCACGATCACCTCAGGCGCGGTGATCGTGCCGATCGGTGTGGTGGATGGCGCACCGGCCTTCGCGGTCACGGTATCCAACCGCGCCGGGAGCTTCGGCAGGAAGATGATCTCTCCCGAAGGGACACTCGGCGCCGTCTCGGTGGTGACGGACGGCCCGGGAGTGCCTCCCGCCACCCCGTCGGCGTTCTCGGACGGCTTCGCTCCGCCCTCTGACGACGCACCGGAGGGCGTCGCCGGGGCCTGCGGCACGTCGTAGCCGGCATGGGAGTACCACTTCTTCACCGCGTTCATGGTCGCGGAGTCGAAAACACCACTGTGGAGCTTGCCGTATCCCAACGCGGTCAATCCCACCTGCAGTTGTTTGACGTCATCACCTTTGTCCTGGCTGGTCAGTGCCCGATACATCGGAACGAGGCCTTGCAACACGAACACCGGCCGTCCACTGATCTCCAGCAGCACGTCCCCTGCTTTCAGCACCGTTCCGGCGGCCGGCACTTTCGTGATGATCTGGCCGCCGGCGCCCGCTTGCGACCCGACCGTTCCCGCGAGGGTCAACTGAATCGATCTGTCGTACGTGACAGTGCCCTGGGCGGTGACCGTGCTGGTCAAGACTCGGCTCACCACCGGCGCGGTGATCAGCGATGGCGCCGGGGCCTGGTGCGCGGCCGCAGCGGCGGCCGGCGACTGGACCTGCGTGCCGATGAGCCAGCCCGCCGCCCCGGCCGCGACGGCCACGGTCACCAGGAGCGCGATCGTGCGCTGCGGTTTGGACGGCCGCTTTCCCGGGGCCATGTCAGCCCTGGCCGGTCTTCATGAGGTTCTCGACGAACGGCTTGGCGATCACCTCGTAGGCTTTACCGCACTCGAGATCGTCCAGCGCCATCTTGATCTCGTCGGCGAGTCCTTGCTTGGCGGCCGCTGCATCGATGTTCGCGCCGTTGGCTCGCGCAGTCTGGAAAAGGCCGGAAGCGGCGAGCTGTACTGTGTTCTCGACGTCTCCGGGAGCTGTACTCGTTACGGTGTATCCACCGTTCTTCAGGCACGACGCATAGCCTTGCGCGGCCTGAATCGCCTGCTTGTCGGATCGGAACGCTTCCACAACCTGCTCTGCGGTCGCGGACTTGGCCTGCTCCTCGGCAGGGTTGCCGGCCGGAACGGAACCGTGAACCTTCGTGTACGAGTCCTGGTAGCACCCACCCGTGGTGCTCTTACCCTGTCCCGGCACGGGGGTCCCGTTCAGGGTCACTTCATAGACCTTCCGCTGGGCCGGATCGAGATCCTTCTTGATGGCCTCATTGGGACTCGCGGGCCCCATGTCACGGCGGGCGACGTTGGGATCGTTCGGGAAGATAAAAGCCGAAAAGTATCCGAAACCGTATTTTTGACGCAGTTCCTTGAGTTGCCCATAAGGAACCAAGGCGGGGTTTCGATGAACCGGCGACGCCTCTCCATTGGCAGGCTGCTGCGGAGATGGAACGTAATTGAATCCGTGCGCTTTCATACAGTCCGCGACCAGATTTTCCACTCGGGCCGAATCGGCGATTGCCTTACCTTCAGCAGAGCTCCCGACAGGAGCCGTCGGCACCGGACCGCCCTGCCCGCTCGAACTGGCTGCCCCGTCGGCATTACCCGCACCAGCACCGCATCCCACCAGACACACCACGGAGAGGACCGCGGTGACGGCCATGGACAAATTGTTCTTCGACATCTTACTCCTTACCTGAGAAGTTTCGACACACTCTGGTTCAACCAATACGAAGCGACAGGCTCAAGCTCTCGGAGAACCTTCATCCACAGTGCCTGCCGATGGTGCGTACGAGCGACAACCCCCACGCGTTGAGCCATCCATCGAGAAAGCTGCGGTCCAGATCACGGGTCATCAGGTTGCGGCGCCGGGGACGACGCTTTTACCACTGCCGCACCTGCGCACAAAGCACGACGACGACAAGAGCGACAATATGTCTTCGCACCCCTACTTCCTCCTGGGAAGCAATCGACTCCCCGTTACCGGACCGCGCCTTTTGTTCGTATGCCGTAGTACGTGCGAAGTCCCGGAAAAGTTGCACCCGGGCCGATGATTTTCTGCAAGGCGAGCGCCGCCGGGCCGGGCCAGTGGTCAGCACGCCGGAAAGCCCAGCCCGGGTTGCCCCTTCGGGCACAATCGCCGTACGAACGTACGCGCTCTGCAAGCCGCTTCGGCTGCTTTGGTGGCCACTGTCGGCGCGGAACGAGCACCCGGTTCACGACGAGCTGCGGTATGCGGGCTCCGCCTGAACATCGTGGTACTCGAAGTCGACGCCGGGTACGGGCAGGACGAGGATAGCAACAGAGAGGTGGAGTACCCGCTGGCTCGGGTCGACGAGGCCGCGTTCGTCGCGAAGACCCCCGCCGAGCGGTTCTTCGCCGGGCTCGGCCGCCACGGGCTGGCGTGCGCACGACCGGCCATCCTGGCGGTCACCGAAGCCGGAGAGGAACGCGTCCGGCTCGGGCGTTGCGCCGAACCGCTGACCGCTCGTGCGACCCGCGGATCGTGTGCGGTGGCAGTGCGAAGGCTGGCTCACCGCCCGCGACTCCGATCGGCCGAGCGCCGGGATCGTTCGGCTGCGCCTTGACCCCGAGGAGGTCGTCGGCGGGCAGGCGCTGCAGCTGCAACTCGGGTCGATGGCCGCGACGCCGACACTGCCGAACGTGCCGGCCGTGGCCGGGTCGGCTGCCCGTTCCGTCGCCCTCTCTGGTGCCGCCTCGCCCACCTTCGACGGTTGTGCTCGACGCCGTCGGTGACGTCGTCCGGTGCACCGAGCGCGGTGAATTCCGCTACCCGCCCACCACGGTCGCGGTCGACGGTAATTCACCACACCGGGCCCTCAGGGGGCGGGCCCGTGGCTCGTCCACTCGACTCTGCCTGGCCGGAGCAAGCGGCCGCTCGTGCGCATCCAGGTGGTTTTGGAAGGAGCTGAGGATGACATCGCGTTGCTACTCCGGGCAACCGTCGGCGCCGATCCACAATGGACCGTAGAGGGCGACTACAGCTAGCGCTTGACACGGGCCCGGACCGCGAGAACAGCGAGAGCCAACAAGACCGGGCCCACGAACCGGGCGATCATGACTGTCCAGGCGCCTGCTTCGGTCAGCTGCTGACCGGAATCCCGGAACACGACAGCGCCCATCGCGATCCGCAGTGACTGATCGATCCGTGGCCAAGTTCCGACCTGCGTGGCGGGCAGGCCGACAGTGAAGAGCAGCACGGTCACCATGGAGAGGAGTACGCACATCGCGGCAATCGCCCGCCCGGCGCGCTGCCCGTACCCGGAGAGCAGCCAGTAGGCGCGCAAAATCTTTCGCTCGGCCCAGGGGGTTCCGGGGTATCGGCGTCGTGCTTCCATTTCACCGTAGTAGAAGTCACCGGCTCCGGCTTCGTTCTTGCTGTCCTCGAGAGCTTTGCGCAGCGATCGGTACAGACCCGCGACCCTTTCCACGGGAACCATCGCGTGATCGGCGACGAAGGGGTGCCTGTCCATAGTCCAGCGCTCCAGATACTCCTCGGCCAGCATTGTCCGCTGAGTCACCGGCCAGCGGACAGTCAAGCTGTCAAACCAACAGTTCCCTTCGAAGCGAAGCTGGTCCAGACGGTGAGCGCCGGCGAACAGACACCAGCGCAAATCGACGTCCACCAAAACGAGGTTGCTGACGTCGGTTCCGCGCAACGACACCAGCGCCGCCACTCCTATCATCCCCGAGTCTTGCCGCTGCTTGTCCCAGGCGGGATACCAAGCGAGTCTCTCCATCGCCGAGGGGTCGCCGACGCCGACGTCCATGATCGTCGACGGAGCACCGAGAAGTACCCTCTCCGCGTCAATCAACGCGCTGTTCACCCGCAGAGTCACTCCCTTCTCGAACCGAGTCGCCACACAACTCACCCAGGCGGCCTGCACTTCGATGTCCACGCCCCGCGTGAACGTCGCGCCATCGAGAACGAGCCGATGAGCGATCAGCGGCCCGAGCTTGTCGACGTTCTCGAAGTTTGCTCGAGTGAAGTTCAGGTCACCGAAATGACCGACAGCTTCCACCAACTCGGCCATGAGCTCCTCGCTGAGGAAAACTCCGCGGGCATCGACATCCGCACCCGGATCGAGACGGCTGAGGAAAA
The DNA here is from genome assembly GCF_040682935.1 of Amycolatopsis sp. NPDC051061. Taxonomy (NCBI): domain Bacteria; kingdom Bacillati; phylum Actinomycetota; class Actinomycetes; order Pseudonocardiales; family Pseudonocardiaceae; genus Amycolatopsis; species Amycolatopsis sp. NPDC051061. Next base: position 18,549 of record NZ_JBFBBZ010000074.1, on the reverse strand, counting down.
GGGACCGGTCGGTCTCGCTGAGGTGAGCGAGGCACTGGTGGAATCCCTCGACCCGGATGCCGGGGCACGGCCCGTCGGGGACGTCGCAAGTCGGCCAGTCAACGAGCACGTGCGCCACCGAAGTTCCGCATGCCGCAGTATAGGAGCTGATCGCCGGGCGAACGTGCCGCGGTGCGGGACCTCTGCCAACGGGTCGGCCTGGCTGCCTGACCACTGATCGGATGAGGGTAACCCCATCGGGAGCCACGTTGCTGCTGGTCAGGCATAGTTTTTTCGGCGGATGCTACGGCGACCCATCAAGGGCTCCTTAGCGTGTACTCATCCAGATTCGGGTAGGTACGTGGCGGTTCGTGTTCCGCTTCAGATCTGGCCGTGCAGCATTCGCAGCAGTTGGTCGAGGACTCGTCCGCTACTGGCGCGGAGCCCGTCGTGCTCGTGCTCGTTGGTCGCCCACAGCCGCAGGCCCCTGATGGTCTCAGCGGTCTGCAGCGAGTAAGTGGCATCGACGTACATGTCGTCGAGGTAGACGGCGGCGGCCACGGGGACTTCGTTCGCGGCCAAGCGCTGCGGATCGTAGAGGTCGGGCCAGTCCCCGCGGGCGAACAGCACCTCGGCCGGCTCGCGCAGGGGCGCGAGACAGGGTTGGTCGAATTGGGACGGGTAGGTCATCTCGCCGGTGAACAGCACCGGGTCGTCCCCGGCCAACGCCGTGCGCGCGTCGAACTGGGGGAACTCGCCGCGCACCCGCTGAGCCGCCCAATTCGGCGCGCCGGTGCCGCGCTGGGCGTAGGTGAGTTCAAGCATGAGCGATTTCAGCGGCAGTTGGGCGTAGCTGAGGAAAGCCGCGGCGCGGGCGAGGAAACTGTCGGACAGCTCCGCTCCGGCCCAGGTGTCTTCGAGAAGGTAGTGCAGCACGTCCGCGCCGTCGCTCATGCCGAGCATCAACCCGAGCGACTGGAAGGCCTCGACGGTGAGCAAGGATCCGTCCGGCATCGACGCCGGGCGCTCGATCAGGTGCGCGGCAATGCGGCGGACCGAGGCGGCGTCCTGCGGGTACCGGCGGTAGTACGCGGTGTTCTTGCGGTGCACGCGCGGATAGGCCGCGCGGTAGACCGCGGCGGGGGTGACGCGCAAACCGGGAAGACCGCCGGTGATTATCGCCTCGCGCAGGCCCTCGGGCGCGAACGAGAGATAGGTGACGGTGCACATGCCGCCGAAGCTCTGGCCGAGCACCGACCACGGTTCGCCGGTCAGTTCGCGCCTGATCAGTTCGGCGTCGCGGACGATGGCGTCGGCGCGGAAATGGGTGAGGTAGTCGGCCTGCGCGGCGGGCTCGCCACGGGCCGGGAGCGTTTGACGGGTGATCGGACTGGAGCGGCCCGTGCCGCGCTGGTCGAGCAGTAGGACGCGGTAGTCGTCGAGTGCGCGGTCCAGCCAGGAGTCCCGGCCGACCGGACGCGGCGGCAGCATGCCGGAGCCGCCTTGCAAAAACAGCAGCCAGGGAAGCCGCTCGCGCTCGCGTCCGGTGGCCACCACCTCGCGAGCGTAGATCTCGATGTGCTCGCCATCTGGCTGATCATGGTCGAGGGGGACGGAGAAGAGATGATCGGTCAGCGTGACACCGGGCATGGAAGGCTCCTTTGCGGAAGTGGAGTGATCTTGATAGGGCACTGCTTCGGCGTACGTTGAGCACCCATCGCGGCGTCAAGCGCGCCTCAGCTTTGTGAGGATGCTGATGGCGTTGGCCGCGATGATCGCCGCGATGCTCAACCAAGCGGCCACGTCGAGCTTCTGTCCCAGAACGAGTACGCCGACGGCCGCGGCAAACACCGGGTTGACGCTCATGAACAACCCGAACGCCTCAGCGGGAACGCGGCGCAGCGTGAACACGTCCGCGAGGAACGGCAATGCGGAGGACAGGATTCCGGCCGCGACAGCCGCACCGACCGCCCCGGCGGAAGGCGTGTGGTGCACCACGACGCCGGCTCCGATGGGCAGGTAGACCAAGGCGGACAGCCCCGCCGCGGCGGCCGTGCCCTGTGCCCCGGGGATGCGCTGCCCGATGGAACGGTTGAGAAGGATGTAAGCGGCCCAGCAGGCAGCGGCGAGCAGGGCGAGCCCCATGCCGAGGTAATCGGCGGTGGGGCGCGGGCGCATCAGTACGACGACTCCCGCCACGGCAAGTACGGCACAGCCCAGGTCCACGCGTCTGCGCGAGCCGGCCAGCGCGATCGTGAGGGGACCGAGGAACTCCAGGGTCACCGCCAGGCCGAGTCCGATCCGGTCGATCGCGGTATAGAGCGACAGGTTCACCACACCGAAGACGGTCGCGAGCAGCAGCACCGGCCCCCACTGGCGCCGCGTGAAGGACCGAAGGCGGGGCCGACCGACCAAGAGCAGCGCCGCCGCCGCGACGCACTGGCGGACCGCGACGACGCCGACAGGGCCGAGCACCGGGAAGGCCAGCGACCCGATCGCGGCGCCGAGCTGGTTCGAAAGGCCGCTGGCGAGCATCGTGCAGACCCCGGCTACAGGCACGGCGCCAGGCTTCGTGGGCAGGACGGCGAGGTCTGCAGGGCGAGTGGGGTCTGCGTGCATGCATCGATCCTGCGCCGCGATGGAGCATGCGCAAAATGCATGGAACGGGTCGGCTATACGATTTGGTTATGGATGTCGAGCTGCGTCAGTTGCGCTGCCTCGTCGCGATCGTGGACGAGGGCACGTTCACCGACGCCGCGATCGCTCTGGGGGTCTCACAGGCTGCGGTCTCCCGCACAATTTCGGCGCTCGAGAAGCGCCTCGGCGTACGGCTGCTGCGTCGTACGTCCCGCGAAACCTCGCCGACTGCGATCGGACTACGCGTCGTGGCGCACGCCCGGCGCGTGCTGAGCGAGGTCGACAACCTGGTACAAGAAGCAACATCGGGCCACGTCGAACTGCGTATCGGCCACTCCTGGTCGGCACTCGGCCGACTCACACTCCCCTTTCAACACCGGTGGCGGGAATCGCACCCGGAAACGCAACTGCACCTGCTTCGCATCAACTCCCCGAGCGCCGGCCTGGCCGAGGGCACCGCGGACCTTGCGGTCATCCGTAGGCCGCTGGAGGACCGCCGCTTCGCCGGCGCCATCGTGGGTCTGGAAGCACGCTGGTGCGCGATGGCCGCCTCCGACCCCTTGGCGCGGCGCCGCTCAGTGCAGCTGGCCGATCTCAGCAGCCGCGTCCTGCTCGTCGACCGGCGCACCGGAACGACCACCGCGGATTTGTGGCCCGCGGACGCGCGCCCCGCGGAACAGGAGAGCCGCGACATCGACGACTGGCTCACGGTCATCGCCACCGGCCGCTGCGTGGGGGTCACCGCGCAGTCCGTCGTTGACCAATATCCCAGGCCCGGCATCGTCTACCTGCCGGTACGCGACGCCGAACCGATCGCCGTACGACTGGTCTGGTGGCGCGACGACCCCCACCCGGCCACCCGCACCGTGCTCGAGCTTCTTACCGGGCTTTACCGCACATGACCGGTCAAGCGTGCTTCGAACATGCGAGCAGTACAACCGGCCCTGAACGACGGCGAACAGTCGAGTGATCGCACGTCTGCGTCCGCTGTGACTTCCACGTATCACCGCCCTGGCCGGGTGTACCCCAGGTCACCCGCGGACCGGCACGGAGGTGGACGACACCGCCTTCGCCCGCGCTGGCTAGATTGTCGATCGCCCGGTGAAACCGGCCGGGGCGGTCGCGAGTCCAAGGGCGGACGAAAGAGGTGAGTTCGTGCGGAGCCGTTTCATCCTGGCCGTCGCGGTCGCGGTGGCGCTGAGCGCCGCCGCCTGCAGTTCCACCACCGGCGGTCAGGCGCAGCCCGTTCCGACCGTGACCAAGGTCGCCGGGCCGCAGGTCGTGGTCGCGACCATGCACGTCGCCCTGCCCGTCGGCACCACGTACACGGACAAGAGCCAGGACGGCCTGCTCGACGGCTGCGTCGCCGAAGGCGGTGCCGTCTGCCTGGCGCGGCTGCTGGACCTGCACGAAGCGACTTCGGACCCCAACGCCCCCATCAACCTGCCCAGCGCGAAGCGCCCCTTCGGCTGGTACACCGGCACGGACGTCCCGACGTGCATCACCGCCGCCTCGCCGCCCGGGGACGCCGCCGTCGCGACCGGCAGCGACCTCCTCGATTCCGGGTTCAAGCCGATCGGCCCGAAGAAGGCCGAGTACGGCGAGTGGCAGGTCACCTGCCAGGACGCGACCCAGAACAACAAAGTCCGGATGTGGTGGCTGCCGACGAGCAAGATCCTCGTGGTCGAGTACGGGGCCTCCGCTGACTGGGACGCGAAGATGGACGAGATGCTCGCCGCGGCGACCTTCAGCTGACGACGTCGAGCGCCGCCCGGATGATCGCGTCCGTGTCGATGCCGTGGTGGCGGTACACGTCCTCCAGCGACCCGGACTGGCCGAAGCCCGTGACGCCGAGCGCGACCGACGGCACCCGGTTGATCCCGGACAGGAACGCCAGCGTGTGCGGATGGCCGTCGAGCACCGTGACCAGCGGCTTCGCCCGCGAAGCCGGGAATACCTGGTCGAGGATCCACGACTCCCCGCCGCCCCGGCCCGAGCGCGCCTGCTGGGCCTCGAACAGCAGGCCAGGGCTGGTCACGCACACGACGTCGGCCTCGACGCCCACCTGCGCCAGCCGCTCGGCCGCCGCCAGGGTGTCCGGCACCAGCGCACCCATCGCCGCCAACGTGACCGACGGAGACGAAGAACGTCGCAGCAGGTACGCGCCCGCCACCACCTGACGGCGACGGCGTTCGCGCGCGGCCGGGTCGGTGGGCACGCCGGCCAGGGTCTGGTCGACCGGACGCGTCGAGAGCCGGAAGTACGACGACGTGCCGCCCGGCTTGCCGAGCCGGCCGAGCGCCGCCAGCAGCGTCCACTCGGTGTCGATCGCGAACGCCGGTTCGTAGCTGACGCAGCCGGGCTGCTCGATGCCGATCGACGGCGTGGTGATCGACTGGTGCGCGCCGCCCTCCGGGGCGAGCGTGACGCCGGACGGCGTGCCGATCAGGATCGACTGCCCGCCCGCGTAGATGCCGAACGACCACGGCTCCAGCGCGCGCTCGACGAACGGGTCGTACATGACGCCGATGGGCAGCAGCGGCTCGCCCCAGCGGCTCCAGGTCGCGCCGAGTTCGCCCAGCAGCCCGACCAGGTTCGTCTCGGCGATGCCCAGCTCGACGTGCTGGCCGGTCGGCTTCTCCCGCCAGTGCATGATCGTTTCGGGGTCGTCCTCGAACCAGTCATGGCGCTCGGTCGCCGACCAGACGCCGACCTTGTTGACCCAGCCGCCGAGGTTGGTGGTCGAGCTGACGTCGGGGCTGACCGTCACGACCCGCTTCGCCGCTTCGGGCGCTTCGCGCGTCAGGTCGAGCAGCACGCGACCCAACGCGGCCTGCGTCGTCGCGGTCCCGGACGGCGTCCGCCCGATGTCGACGGGCAGCTCCACCGAAGGCAACGAAGGCACAACGGGACGGCGAAGGCGCGAAGCGACTTCAGTGCACATCGCAGCTTCAGGCGAGCCCGGCGCGAAGTCCTCCCACGGCGAAGCGAGGTCCGTCCCCGACGACGAAGCCAGCTCTTCCATCTGCGCGACGGTCAGCAGCGACGAGTGGTTCTGCGGGTGCCCCTGCGTGGGGAGACCGCGCCCCTTGACGGTGTAGCAGAAGATCACCGTGGGCCGGCTGTCCGAAATGGACGCGAAGACCTCGTCGAGCGAGCCGAGGTCGTGGCCGCCGAGGTTGCGGATCGCGGCCAGCAGCGTCTCGTCGTCCAGCGAGGCCACCAACGAAGCCAGCGCGGAGTTCCCAGCGGGCAGCCGGTCGCGCACCTGGGCGGCGTCGCAGCGCAGCAGCCGCTGGTACTCGGGGTTCGGCATGTCGTCGATCCGCGCGCGCAGGTCGGTGCCGCCGGGCCGGGTGAACAGCTCCTCCAGCAGCCGCCCGTACTTCAGCGCCAGGACCTGCCAGCCGGCCGCGTCGAACATGCCCTGCAGCCGTCCGGCCGCGATGTTCGGCACGACACGGTCGAGCGACTGCCGGTTGAGGTCGACGATCCAGACGATCTCGCCCAGGTCGGCCACCCCCGGGTCGAGGATGGCCTCCCAGATCGCGCCCTCGTCGAGTTCGGCGTCGCCGACCAGCGAGTACTGGCGGCCGGTGCCGGCGGCCGAGCCCCGGGTGGTCAGGTAGCGGCGGGCCAGCGCGCCCCAGATCGGCGCGGTCGCGCCGATGCCGACCGAGCCGGTCGAGTAGTCCACCGGGTCGGGGTCCTTGGCGCGGCTCGGGTAGCTCTGCAGCCCGCCGAACTCGCGCAGCGTCGGCAGGTAGGCCTCGTCGAGCTCGCCGAGCAGGTAGTTGATCGCGTGGAGCACCGGCGACGCGTGCGGCTTCACCGAGACGCGGTCCTCGGGGCGCAGGTGCCGGAACCACAGCGACGTCATGATCGAAACCAGCGACGCACACGACGCCTGGTGCCCGCCGACCTTCAGCCCGGACGGGTTGGGCCGGACGCGGTTCGCTTGGTGCACGATCGCGGTGGCGAGCCACAGGACCCGCTGCTCGATCGTGGCGAGCGTGCTCGTCGCGGGCGCGGGGGCCTGGGTCATCGTCGACACCTTTCGTGCAGGAAGCGCGCACCAGGACACCACTGGTGGACGCAACGCACAACCGACGCCCTCGAAACCGAGCAGAATGCCCACCAGAACGGGACGGCTCAGGTCTCCGGGTGCGCAGAATGCACGCGTTCCAGCAGGGGCGCGAGCCGGTACGGGACGAGCTCGCGCATGACGAGCGAGATGTTCGTCCGCTCCACCCCGGGCGAGGCCAGGATCCGCCCGGCGATGCGGTAGAGGTCGTCGGCGTCGACGGCCACCACCTGCACCATCAGGTCGCTCGCGCCGGTCAGCCCGCACACCTCGGTGACCTCGGGGATCGTGGCGAGGGCGTCGGCGATCTCCGCGAGCCGCCGCTGGTCGACCTGCGCGTTGACGAACGCCCGCAGCGGGTAGCCGAGCCGCGCCGGGTCGATGCGGCGTTCGAACGACCCGAGGACCCCGCGCTGCTCCAGCCGCGCGAGCCGGGCCTGGACGGTGTTGCGGGACAGGCCCAGCCGCTCGGCCAGCGCGACCGCCGTGGACCGGGGATCCTCGCCCAGCGCCTGGAGCAGGCGCGCGTCGATCTCGTCGATGGTGTCGGGCACGCCGCCGATCTTCTCAGCCCAAGTACTTCTTGAGGTCGTCGAGGACCTTCATCGCCCCGATCGGGCCGAGGCCGAGGAACCACACCTCGTCGTCGACCGGGATGGCGCGCTTCGCCTTGACCGCGCCGAGGCCGGCCCACAGGCCGCTGCTCGTGACGGCCTTCTCGTCCGCGCTCGGACCCGCGCCGTAGCTGGAGTAGAAGATCCAGTCGCCGTCGGCCTCGTCGATGCGCTCCTTGGAGATCTGCGCGGCGAGCTCGTCGATGTTCTGGTCGGCCGGGCGCGCCAGGCCGGTGTCCTTGAGGATGACGCCGATGAACGACAGGTTGCCGTAGAGCCGGATGCCGGTGGAGTGGAACCGCAGCAACGAGATCTTCGGCGCGCCCTTGACCGCGGCCTTCACCTCGTTCGCGCGCTTCTGGTAGTCGTTCAGCAGCCCGGTGGCCTTCGTCTCGTCGCCGAGCGAGGCCCCCACCAGCAGCAGGTTCTCCTTCCACGGGAACCCGGGGCGGATGCTGAACACCGTCGGCGCGATCTTCGACAGCTGCGGGTAGAGGTCGTCGGCGCGCAGCTTGCTGCCGACGATCAGGTCTGGGTTCAGCGCCGCGATCGCCTCCAGGTTGAGGTTGCTGACGTCCCCGACCGTCTTGATGCCCTTGGCGCGGTCGGCCAGGTAGGACGGCACGCCGTTCTGCCCGGCGGTGGTGGCCATGCCGACCGGCGTGACCCCGAGCGCGAGGACGTCGTCCAGCTCGCCGCTGTCGAGCACGACGACCCGCTCGGGTTTCTTCTCGAGCTTCGTCTTGCCCAGCGCGTGGGTGACGGTCCGCGGGAAGACGCCCGGGCCGACGTCGGCCCCCAGCTTGGCCGTCTCGGTGTCCGCGGTGGAGAACAGCCGGCCGCCGGTGGCGACGTCCTGGTCGCCGACGCCGGACGTGCTCGGCCTTTCGGGCTGACCACAGGCGGCCAGCAGCGTGGCGGCCGCGAGGGCGGCGGCCAGGCGCGTCCACTGAGGACTCATTCGACTTCTTTCTTTTCCGGGGTGGCCCGCCGCCGGCCGATCGGGACGACCAGAGGCGTGGCGGAAACCGGGTCTTCGATGATTCGGCAGGGCATGCCGAAGACGTCGGCGACGAGCTCGGCGGTGAGGATGCCGGCGGGCGCGCCCTCGGCGGCGATCCGGCCGTCCTTCATCGCGATCAGGTGGTCGCCGTAGCGGGCGGCCAGGTTGAGGTCGTGGAGGACGATGACGATCGTCCGGCCGTCCTCGGCGTTCAGCTCGGCCAGCAGGTCGAGGACCTCGACCTGGTGGGCGATGTCGAGGAACGTCGTGGGCTCGTCGAGCAGCAGCACCGGCGTCCGCTGCGCCAAGGCCATGGCGATCCAGACGCGCTGGCGCTGCCCGCCGGACAGCTCGTCGACCGGCCGGTCCGCCAGCTCGACGGTGTCGGTCGCGAGCATCGCCTTCGCGACGGCGTCGTCGTCTTCGGCGCTCCAGCGGCGGAACATGCCCTGGTGCGGGTAGCGGCCGCGGCCGACGAGGTCGGCGACCGTGATGCCTTCGGGCGCCGTCGGCGACTGCGGCAGCAGGCCGAGCACGGTCGCGACGTCCTTGCTGCGCAACGTCGTGATGCCCTTGCCGTCGAGGTAGACGGCGCCCGCGGTCGGCGTGAGCAGCCGCGCGAGCCCGCGCAGGAGCGTCGACTTCCCGCAGGCGTTGGTCCCGACGATCATCGTCACGCGCCCCTCGGGGATGCGGACGGACAGGTCCTTGACCACGCGCAACGGCCCGTAGCCGAGTTCGAGGTTCTCGGTGTGCAGTGTCACGGCGTTCCTCTCACACTCGCCCGGCGCGGTTGGCGGTCGCGAGCAGCCACAGCAGGTAGGGCGCGCCCACGGCGCCGGTGACGACGCCGACCGGCAGCTGGGCGCCGAGCAGGTGCTGGGCCACGAAGTCGCCGAGCAGCACCACGAGCGCGCCGGTCAGCGCCGCCGGGACGAGTCCCGCGCGGGCGCCGCCGACGAGCCGGGTCGCGATCGGGTTGGCCACGAAGGCGACGAACGAGATCGGTCCGGCGGCGGCCGTCGCGAACGCGGCCAGCGCGACGGCGACCACGAGCAACGCCAGGCGGCTGCGCTCGACCCTGAGCCCGAGCCCCGCCGCCGTGTCGTCGCCGAGCTGCAGCCCGGTGAGCGCCCGGCTCTGGACCAGCGCCGCCGGCAGCAGGACGACGAGCGCGGCGGCGAGCGGGAGGGCGTGGTCCCAGCCGCGGCCGTTGAGGTTGCCGGTCAGCCAGATCAGGGCCTGCTGGGCGAGGGTGACGTCGGCCCAGGTCATCAGGTACGAGACGACGCTGGTCAGCACCGCGCCGACCCCGACGCCGACGAGCACCAGCCGGTAGCCGTGGACGCCGCCGCGGCGGGCCAGCAGGTAGATCGTGGCGCCGGTGAGCAGCGCACCGGCCAGTGCCGCGGCCGAGACGACCGCGCCGCCGGCCCCGAACAGCACGATCGCGACGACCGCCGCCGCGCTCGCGCCCTGCGTCACGCCGATGACGTCGGGACTGGCCAGCGGGTTGCGCAGCAGGCGCTGGAAGAGCGCGCCGGAGACCCCGAAGGCGATGCCGACGAGGGCGCCGGTGACGGCTCGCGGCAGCCGGAGTTCCGTCACGACGTAGGCCGCGCGGCCGGCACCGTCCCCGAAGAGCAGGCCCGGGAGATCGCCGAGCGGGACGGGAAAGTCGCCCACCGCCAGGGAAAGCCCGAAGACGACGACGATCGCGAGCAGCAACAGCAGTGAGACCGCCCGGGCCCGGACGGCGCCACGGCGACGCGCTGCGACGACCACCTCGACGGCGTTCACACGGCCACGACCTTCCGGCGGCGCACCAGGAACACGAAGACGGGCGCGCCGACGAGCGCGGTGATGATCCCGACCTGCACCTCGGCCGGCCGGGCGACCACGCGGCCGACGACGTCCGAGACGAGCAGGAGCAGCGGCGCCATCAGCGCCGAGTACGGGAGCAGCCAGCGGTGGTCGGGCCCGGTGATCAGCCGGGCGGCGTGCGGGACGGTCAGCCCGACGAACGCGATCGGCCCGGCGATCGCCGTCGCCGTCCCGCACAGCACGACGACGGCCAGCGCGCACACCAGCCGCGCCGCCGTCACGTTCTGGCCGAGCGAGCGGGCGGCGTCCTCGCCGAGCGCGAGCGCGTTGAGCTGCCGGGCGGCGACCAGGGCGAGCACGACACCGGCGGCCACGAACGGGACGGCCTGGCCGACGGTCGCCGCGTCCCGGCCGGTCAGCGAGCCGACCTGCCAGAACCGGTACTGGTCGAAGGTCGTGGCGTCGGTCAGCAGGAGCGCGCTCGTCACCGAGGCCAGGGCGGCCGTCACGGCGGCGCCGGCCAGCGCGAGCTTCACCGGCGTCGCGCCCGCTCGCCCGAGCGAGCTGACGCCGTAGACGACGGCGCCGGCGACCGCGGCGCCCGCGAAGCCGAACCAGACGTACCCGCTGACGCTCGCGATGCCGAAGGTGCCGATGCCGAGGACGACGAACAGCGCCGCCCCGGCGTTGACGCCGAGCAGGCCCGGGTCGGCCAGGGGGTTGCGCGTCGCGCCCTGGATGACGGCGCCGGACAGGCCCAGCGCGACGCCGGCGAGCACCCCGGCGAGCGTGCGCGGGAGCCGGAGCTCACGGACCACGAGGTGGTCGGGGTCGTCCGGCCGGAAGTGGAAGAGCGCGTCCAGGACGGTGCCCGGGCTCAGGCCGCGGGTGCCGACGGCGATGCTGAGCAGCACGGCGGCGACGACGGCCACCGCGAGGACCAGCAGCCCGGCCGTCAGCGGGAGCGTTCGGGTGCGCACTGGTCGTTACCTTTGCTAACCGGTGTTTAGGCTTGCCTAATCTAGGGCGCGGACCTTGAGGCCTCAAGTTCCGTGAGCGGGATCACCGGACCGGGGTTGCCAGGCGACTGTTTCCGATATATCGTGAACCAGTCGCAACCGTTCGAGAAAGGAACAACGACATGCGCAGGCAACGAAACCCCTTCATGCAGGACCACCCCTTCGCCCAGGAACGCGGACGCGCTCCCTTCGGCGGCTTCGGCGACTTCCCCCCGGGCTTCGGTCCCGGCGGGCGGGGCCGCGGTCGCGGTCACGGGCCGGGCCGGCGGGGTCACGGCGGACGGCGCAGCCGCCGCGGTGACGTCCGCGCCGCGATCCTGGCGCTGCTCGCCGAGCAGCCCCGGCACGGCTACGAGATCATCCGCGAAATCGGCGAGCGCTCCGGCGGCTTCTGGCGCCCGAGCCCCGGCTCGGTCTACCCGACGCTGCAGCTGCTGGCCGACGAAGGCCTGGTCGTCAGCAAGGACGAGCACGGCAAGAAGCTCTTCGAGCTGACCGACGCCGGCCGCACCGCCGCGGAAGAGCAGGACAGCACCCCGCCGTGGGAGCAGATCGCGCAGGACGTCGACCCGACCGAGATCGGGCTGGCCAAGGCGGGCAAGAACCTGGCCGCCGCCGTCGTGCAGATCATGCGCGCGGGCACCGAGAGCCAGCAGGCCCGCGCGGCCGAGGTGCTCAACGACGCCCGGCGCTCGCTCTACGGCATCCTCGGCGAGGACGACGAAGAGTCCTCGACGTCCGAAGAAGCAGCCGAGTGACCTGGCAGGACGAGGCCGGTGGGCTTGGCCCGCGCGTGGACGCGGTAGCCCACCGGCAGCGTCAGGTCGTGCGCGCGATTCCCATTACGCTGCAACGACTCCGCGATCGCCTGTTCGGCGACGCGCTTGCTGAACTCGATCTTCAGCACCGCTTCGAGGTCCCCCGCCGTCTCGAACCGCCACTCGGTGGTGGCCCGGCGGCACCCGAAGCCGGCCCGGGCGAAGAACCGTTCGACGGCGGCCGGGTCGTAGTGCGGTAGGTCGGCGCGCATCCAGGTGCCGTAGGGCTCGCCGGCCACGTCGAGGTCGACGATCAGCAGTACCCCGCCCGGCCGCAGCACCCGCTCGGCCTCCGCCAGCCCCGGCTCGCAGCCGGGGCCGAAGAAGTACGCCGTGCGCGCGTGGACGACGTCGACGCTCGCGCTGCGGACCGGCAGCCGCTGAGCCCGGCCCCGGCGAACGTCCACGTTCGACAGACCCTTCACCCGCTCCAGCGCGCTTCGCACGAGCGGCTCGTGCGGCTCCACCCCGAGCACCGAACGCGCGTCGCGGGCGAAGCGCGGCAGGTGGAACCCGTCGCCGCAGCCGATGTCCAGCACGTCCCGGCCGGTCCAGTCGCCCTCTTCGCGCAGCACGCGCCAGATCTCGCCGCCGCTGTCCTGCGCCCGGTTCTCCAGCTCGTAATCGGCCTGGTAGTACCAGATGTTCGGACTCGGCACGACCTCCGCGCGCCGGGACGACCACCGCACTGCTGCTCCTTCCGGGGCCTACTTCGCCGCCAGTGATCTTCCCGCGGCGAATTCTTGGCGGAAACCACACGGATCACGCATAGAATTCGGTGGGTCTCGGGAGGAGCACCCATGGCGATCGGCCCGTCCAGTACCCCGTCCCCGGTCCCGGCCGGAATTCCGTGCTGGATCGAGCTGGCCTGCCGCGAGCAGGCCGTGGCGGAACGATTCTACGGTGCCCTCTTCGGCTGGACGTACGCCACTCAGCGCGATCCGGCGACGTCCGACGGCAGGTACGCCATCGCGACGCTCAACACCGTCCCGGTGGGCGGCCTCTACCGCGCCGCCCAGGGCGCGCCGCTGGGCTGGATGCCGCACCTGTCCGTGCCGCACACCGCGAGCGCGGCCGAATGGGTGGAGCACCTCGGCGGGCGGCTGACGCTCGGCCCGATGCCGATCCCGCAGCGCGGCACGATCCTGCACGCCTACGACGCGTGCGGCGCGCCGGTGGTGTTCTGGGAGGTCCCGCCGGACTGGGAGTTCGTCACCGGGATCCCCAACACCTTCAGCGGCGCGGACCTCAACACGCACGACGGCGTCGCGGCGGATCACTTCTACACCAAGCTCTTCACCTACGGGAGCCACCAGATCGGCGACGGCGAGTCGCTGGACTACGTCGAATGGCTCATCGAGCACGAGCCGGTGCTGTACCGGTACGTGATGGGCTCGGAGTACAGCCTCGACACCCCGCCGCACTGGCTCGTCTACTTCGACATCGACCCGGCCCGCGGCGTCGACGCCGTCGCCGGTGAGGCGCTGATGAACGGCGGCACCGTCGTGATCCAGCCCTACGACACGCCGTTCGGCCGGATGTCGATCCTGGCCGACCCCGAAGGCGCCGTCTTCGCGGTGATCGACCACTCGCGCGTCTCCGAGGAGTGGGGCCGCGCCGAGGTCGACGACCCCTACGACGACTGACGCTCGGCCAGCGCGAGCCCCGCGACCAGCGCGTACCCGCCCGCCACCAGCCACATCCCGGTGGCGGGGAGCAGCGCGCCGACCAGCGCGACCCCGATCGCGCCGCCGGTCTGGCGCGACGCGTTGAGCACGCCCGCGGCCAGCCCCGCCTGGCCCGGCAAGGAGTTCATCGCGAGCGACGTCATCGCGGGCATGGCCAGCGAGCAGCAGCCGAACACGACCGAGACCACGACGAACGGCACGAGCGCGCGGTCCGCGGGCAGCAGCGCGAAGCCCACCGAACCGGCGAGGCCCGCCAGCGCGCCCGCGACCATCGGGACGCGCGGGCCGGACCGGCCGGTCAGGCGGCCGCTGAAGAACGCGTTGAGCCCGACCACCACCGTCAGCGGCACCAGGGCGAGGCCGGCCGCGAGCGCGCCGAGCGACCAGGCACGTTGCAGGTACAGCGCGAGACAGAAGAGCGTGCCGTAGAGGCAGAAGTTGAACAGACCGCCGATCCCGGTCGCCACCGCGAAGTTCCGGATCTTCAGGATCCCGAGCGGGAGCACGGGTTCTCCGACGCGCTTCTCGACCGCCACGAACACCGCACCGGCCACCACTCCCCCGCCGAGCAGCGCGATCGTCGCCGGCGCGAGCCACCCCGCGTGCCCGGACTCGATGAACCCGGCGACGAGCCCCGCGAGCGACGCCGTGCCGGTCAGCTGGCCGGCGAGGTCGAGGCGGGTCGACCCGTGCCGGGGCGGTTCCGCGACCGCACGGCGGGTCAGGACGATCGCGACGACGCCGACCGGGACGTTGACCGCGAAGACAAGCCGCCAGTCGGCGAGGCCGACCGCGAGCCCGCCGAGCATCGGCCCGGCGGCGAGCCCGACGCCGCTCATGCCGCCCCACACGCCGAGGGCGCGCGCTCGCTCCCGCGCGTCCGGGAACTGGTGGACGATCAGCGCGAGGGACGACGGCAGCAGCGCGGCCGCACCCGCGCCCTGCACCGCCCGCGCGGCGATCAGCCAGGTCGCGTCACCGGCGAGTGCGCAGGCGATGGACGCGACGACGAAGACGGCGACGCCCACCTCGAAGACGCGGCGCGAACCCCACCGGTCACCGGCGGCGCCCCAGGTGAGCAGGAACGCGGCGAGCGTGACGGTGTAGGCGTCGACGACCCACTGCAGGGCCGCCGTCGACGGCTCGCCGTAGTCGGCACCGATCGCGGGCAGGGCCAGGTTCACGATGGTCGCGTCGAGCGTGATCATCACGAAGCCCAGGCAGACGGCGGAGAGCGCGAGCCGGGCGCGGGTTTCGGTGAGCATGCCCCGAGTCAAACCCGCCGAAGCTTCGGCCGTCCACGAACCGTTGCCTCCGGTGTGGGAGCCGGAAGCTCCCACCGCAGGTCAGCCGAGGGGCACGAACGCCGAGAGCAGCAGCCAGGACACCACGGCGGAGGGCAGCAGCGAGTCGAGGCGGTCCATGATCCCGCCGTGCCCGGGCAGCAGCGTGCCCATGTCCTTGACGCCGAGGTCGCGCTTGATCAGCGACTCGACGAGGTCGCCCAGGGTTGCCGTCAGCACGATCGCGACGCCGAAGATCACGCCCTGCCAGACGTGACCGTCCAGCAGCAGGCTGAGCGTCAGTGCGCCCGCGACGACGCCGCCGACCAGCGAGCCCCCGAAGCCTTCCCAGGTCTTCTTCGGGCTGATGGTCGGGGCCATCGGATGCTTGCCGCCGAGCACGCCGGCGATGTAGCCGCCGGTGTCCGACGCGACGACGCCGATCAGGAACGTGAGTACGCGCCCGACACCGTCCGACGGCGGCACGAGCATCGCCGCGAAAGCGCCGAAGAGCGGCAGGTAGGCGGCGGCGAACACCGACGCGCTGATGTCGCGCAGGTAGCCCTTCGAGCCGCCGGGCAGGCGCCACAGCAGGCAGGCGAGCACGGTGAGGACGAACGCCGTGAGCGCGCCTTCCCGGCCGAACGGCCAGGCCAGCCAGATCATCGCCTGGCCGCCGACGAGCACCGGGATCATCGCGACCCGCGTGTCGGCGACCCGGCGCAGCACGCCGGCGAACTCGAAGGTGCCGACCGCGATCGCGATCGCGATGATCCCGATGAACAGGAAGCGCACGGTGAGCAGGGAAACGATGATCGCTGCACCGAGCAGCAACCCGACCCCGATCGCGGCGGGCAGGTTGCGGCCGGCCTTGGAGGCCTTCTTGGCCTCGGGGACCGCCTCGGTTCCCGGGGCTGCCGGCACCGATGTCGCCTCGGCGGTCCCGGCAGCCGACAACCGGCCCGCTTCGCCGGTTTCCGAGGTCGCCGAAGCCGCGCCCGAAGTCTCCGGCACGACCGGCGTCTCCGCCGCTGCGCCGGTCCCCGGGAACTCCGGCGTGGCCGGGGTGCCGGCGTCCGCCGGCAGATCTCCGGTGGCGTCCACCCGGTCCTCGCGTTCCTCGCTCACCTGTGCCATCAGACCTCGAGCAGCTCGGCTTCCTTGTGCTTGACCAGCTCGTCGACCTTGTGCGAGTAGCTGTCGGTGAGGTTCTGCAGTTCCTTCTCCGCGCGCACGACCTCGTCCTCGCCCGCTTCGCCGTCCTTGCCGATGCGGTCGAGCTCTTCCTTGGCCTTGCGGCGGATGCTGCGGATGGTCACCCGGGCGTCCTCGCCCTTGCTCTTCGCGACCTTGACCATCTCCTTGCGCCGCTCCTCGGTGAGCTGCGGGATGACGATGCGGATCACGTTGCCGTCGTTGCTCGGGTTGACCCCGAGATCGGAGTCCCGGATCGCCTTCTCGATGGCGTTCAGCTGCGTCTGGTCGTAGGGCTTGATCAGCGCCATCCGCGCCTCCGGCACGTTGACGCTGGCCAGCTGGTTCAGCGGGGTCGGCGCGCCGTAGTAGTCGACCACGATGCGCGAGAACATCGACGAAGTGGCCCTGCCGGTGCGCACCGACGTCAGGTCGTCCTTCGCGACGGACACCGCTTTTTCCATCTTCTCCTCGGCGTCGAGGAGGGTCTCGTCGATCACGGCTACTCCCGGTGTTGTGATGGTGTGGCGCTTGCTGATCCCAGCAGGTCTAGGCCGGCACCCCGTCGGCGGGGGTGCTGACCAACGTGCCGATTCTTTCACCACTCACCGCGCGGGCGATGTTCCCCTCGGTGAGCAGGTTGAACACGATGATCGGCATGTTGTTGTCCATGCAGAGGCTGAACGCCGTCGCGTCGGCGACCTTGAGGTCCCGCTCCAGCACCTCGCGGTGGGTGATCTCGCGGAACATCTCGGCGGTCGGGTCGGCCTTCGGGTCCGCGGTGTAGACGCCGTCGACGGCCTTGGCCATCAGCACGGCTTCGCAGCCCAGCTCGAGCGCCCGCTGCGCCGCCGCGGTGTCGGTGGAGAAGTACGGCATGCCGACCCCGGCGCCGAAGATCACGACGCGTCCCTTCTCCAGGTGCCGCTCGGCGCGGCGCGGGATGTAGGGCTCGGCGACCTGGCCCATCGTGATGGCGGTCTGCACGCGGGTGGGCAGGCCCTCCTTCTCCAGGAAGTCCTGCAGCGCCAGGCAGTTCATCACGGTACCCAGCATCGCCATGTAGTCGGCGCGGTCGCGGTCCATGCCGCGCACCGACAGCTCGGCGCCGCGGAAGTAGTTGCCGCCGCCGATCACGACCGCGACCTGGACGCCGGTGCGGGCGACGTCGGCGATCTGCTGCGCGACCGAGTGGACGACATCCGGATCGACGCCGATCGAACCACCGCCGAACATCTCGCCGCCCAGCTTCAGCAGCACCCGCCGGTAGCCACCTTCGACCCGGTCACCCATCTATGTCGCCTCCTAGGTCCTTCGACCGCTGATTCCTCTTCAGACCTGACAGTGCCCCGTCCCCGATGTACGGAGACGGGGCACTGGGGGTGAAACCTATACCCGGACCTGGCCTCAGGCCTGGCCGACCTCGAAGCGCGCGAACTTCGTGATCGTCACGCCGGCCGCGTCGAGCAGGGCCTTGACGGTCTTCTTGTTGTCCTTGACCGACGGCTGCTCGAGCAGGACGTTGTCCTTGTAGTACGCGTTGACCTTGCCCTCGACGATCTTCGTCATGGCCTGCTCCGGCTTGCCCTCTTCACGCGCGGTCTTCTCCGCGATGGAGCGCTCGTTCTCGACGATCTCGGCGGGCACCTCGTCGCGGGTCAGGTACTTCGCGCGCAGCGCGGCGACCTGCATGGCGGCGGCGCGGGCGGCCTCGGTGTCGTCACCGGTGAACTCGATGAGCACCCCGACGGCCGGCGGCAGGTCCGAGCCGCGGCGGTGCAGGTAGTTCGTGGTCTGGCCCTCGAAGGACACGACGCGGCGCAGCTCGAGCTTCTCGCCGATGCGGGCGGACATCTCCTGCACGACCTCGTTGACGGTCTTGCCCTCCAGCTCGGCGCCCTTGAGGGCGTCCACGTCGCTGGTCTTGAGGGTCTTCGCGACCTCGACGATCTTCGCGGCGAGCGCCTGGAAGTCGGCGTTCTTGGCGACGAAGTCGGTCTCGGAGTCGAGCTCGATCAGGACGCCGCCGTCGCCGGCGACCAGGCCCTCGGCGGTGGCCCGCTCGGCGCGCTTGCCGACGTCCTTGGCGCCCTTGATCCGGAGGAACTCGACGGCCTTGTCGAAGTCGCCGTCGTTCTCCTCCATCGCCTTCTTGCAGTCCATGAAGCCGGCGCCGGTCATCTCGCGCAGGCGCTTCACGTCAGCGGCGGTGTAGTTCGCCATTCTGCTAAATCCGTCCTTTTCAGGTACGTGAAATCCGTGGGGGAGCTACGTCCGTGGGGGGGGGGGGCGCCCCCCCGCCCCGCGTTGCTTGAGGGAACCTGGGCAAACGGGGACGCGCGGCTCAGGATCGGGCGGGGGGTGGGGGCTAGGGGGAGGGTTGGTAGATCGTTAGTGCGGGCTTGT
>NZ_JBFBBZ010000073.1:0-38482 GCF_040682935.1 Amycolatopsis sp. NPDC051061 | reverse complement strand
GCCGGCTGCGGCGCGACGACGCCCCCCGCCGCCCCGCCGCCGGCACCCGCCGCGGCCGGGCTGACGCGGTCCCTGCCGACCGCGCTCGACGTCCCCGCGATCGACGCGAAGTCGACGCTGGTGTCGCTCGGGCTCAACGCCGACCGCACCGTCGAGGTGCCGCCGGTCGACCAGCCGCTGCAGGCCGGCTGGTACGAGTACGGCCCGACGCCCGGCGAGGCCGGGCCCGCGGTGATCCTCGGGCACATCGACGGCGACCACCGCAAGGGCATCTTCTGGCGGCTGCGCGAGCTGAAGCCGGGCGATCCCGTGCACGTCGACCGCGCCGACGGCGGGAAGCTGACGTTCGAGGTGACGAAGGTCGACCAGATCGCGAAGAAGGAGTTCCCGACCGAAGCCGTGTACGGCAACACCTCCGACCCCGAGCTGCGCCTGATCACCTGCGGCGGCAAGTACGACGCGGCGAACCGGAACTACCTCGACAACGTGATCGTGTACGCCAAGCTCAAGCGCTGAGCGTTTAAACCAGTAGAACCCCACCACCCCGCACCATTACCGTGCAACGAATCACCGTCGCCTGATCGAGGACGTGCCGTTGTACATCGCGTGAGAACCCCCGAGTGCTGAATCGTCGCGCGTCGCGCCTGTGCGCCGCGCTGCTTCTTGCTGCGGACTTCTCACGGAATTCGGTGTACTTCTGTGCTCATCGACTGGGTGGTCGTTCCCACCTGCCTGCCGCTCGTCCTCCGCCGCTGCCACGTGTGCGGGGCCGAGCGGTTCCGGGCCAACGGAAAATTTCGCGTCAACGCCCACCACAAGCTCATCGACGCCTGGCTCCTCGCGCTCTGCACCGGGTGCGGGGACACCGTGAAGCTCACGGTCCTGGAGCGCGTGAACGTGCGGGCCGTACGGCCGGAGCTGCTGGACCGGCTGCACGTCAACGATCCCGGCCTGGCCGCCGAGCTGCTCCGGGATCCGGTGCTGCGGCGCCGCAACCACATCGCCCTCGACTGGGAGGGTGCCTGGCGCCTCGACACCGGCGGATCGGATTACCTCGACCGTGAGGTGCTCGACGTCTCGGTCCACCTCGCCGCGCCGATCCCGATCCGGCCGGCGCGGCTGATCGCCGAAGGGTGCGGTCTCGCGCGGGCCGAGGTGGAGCGGCTGATCACGGAAGGGAAGGTCGTCTCGGCGGCCCGGTTGAGCGGCAAGCTCTCCGGCAGCTTCACCTTCACGCTCAAGCGCTGAACCCCCGGGAGGCGAGCCGCTCACCCACGGCCGGAGCGGCTCGCCTTGCGGAACTCGCGGTTGAGACTCGCGATGCTCGCGAACGGAATCCCCTTCGGGCACGACGCCACGCACTCACCGGTGTTCGTGCACCCCCCGAAGCCTTCCGCGTCCATCGTGTCGACCATGTCCAGCACCCGGCGGGCCCGCTCCGGCTGTCCCTGCGGCAGCAGGCTCAAGTGGGTCACCTTCGCCGCCGTGAACAGCGTCGCCGAGCCGTTGGGGCACGCCGCCACGCAGGCGCCGCACCCGATGCACGTCGCGTTGTCGAACGCCAGGTCCGCGTCCGGCTTGGGGACCGGCGTCGCGTGGGCGTCCGGGGCGCTGCCCGTCGGGGCACTGACGTACCCGCCCGCCTGAACGATCCGGTCCAGCGCCGACCGGTCCACCACCAGATCCTTGATTACCGGGAAACCCTTGGCGCGCCAAGGTTCCACGTCGACCACGTCGCCGTCCTCGAAGGACCGCAGGTGCAGCTGGCAGGACGTCGTGCGCTCCGGGCCGTGCGCCTGCCCGTTGATCACGACGCCGCAGGAGCCGCAGATGCCCTCGCGGCAGTCGTGGTCGAAGGCCACCGGTTCTTCGCCGTTCGCGATCAGCTCCTGGTTGAGCACGTCCAGCAGTTCGAGGAAGGACATGTCCGGGCTGAGGTCGTCGACCGGGTAGGACACCAGCCGGCCCTCGGTGGCCGGGCCGGCCTGCCGCCAGACGCGGACGGTGAGTTTCATGTGTAGCTCCGCTGGGTCGGGTGGACGTGCTCGAAGGTGAGGTCCTCGCGGTGCAGCACGGGTTTCTCGCCGTACTCCCACGCGGCGACGTACGAGAAGTGCTCGTCGTCGCGCTCCGCCTCGCCCTCGGCGGTCCGGTGTTCTTCACGGAAGTGGCCGCCGCAGGACTCCTCCCGCGCCAGCGCGTCGATCAGCAGCAGCTCGGCCAGTTCCAGGAAGTCCGCGACGCGGTTCGCCTTCTCCAGCTCCTGGTTCAGCTCCGCCGCGACGCCGGGGATGCGGACGTCACGCCAGAACTCCGCGCGCAGGCCGGGGATCCGCTCCAGGGCCTTGCGCAGTCCTTCGCGGCTGCGGGACATCCCGCAGTGGTCCCACATCAGCAGGCCCAGCTCGCGGTGGTACGAGTCGACCGACCGTGATCCGCGGATCGCCAAAAGCCGGGAAATTCGCTCGCGCACCTCGGTTTCCACGCGCGTGACCTCGTCGTGCCGCGGCGAGACGTCGGCCAGGCGGGTCCCGCCGAGGTAGTCGTTGAGGGTCGCCGGCAGCACGAAGTAGCCGTCGGCGAGGCCCTGCATCAACGCCGACGCGCCGAGCCGGTTGGCGCCGTGGTCGGAGAAGTTGGCCTCCCCGATGACGAACAACCCGGGGATCGTGCTCTGCAGGTCGTAGTCCACCCACAGCCCGCCCATCGTGTAGTGGATGGCCGGGTAGATCCGCATCGGCGTCCGGTAGGGATCTTCCGCCGTGATGCGCTGGTACATGTCGAAGAGGTTGCCGTAGCGAGCTTCGATCGCCGGGCGGCCCATGCGCTCGATCGCGTCGGCGAAGTCCAGGTAGACGCCCAGGCCGCCGGGCCCGACGCCGAGTCCCGCGTCGCACACGTTCTTCGCCGCCCGCGACGCGATGTCGCGCGGCACCAGGTTGCCGAAGCTCGGGTACAGGCGCTCGAGGTAGTAGTCGCGCTCGTCCTCGGAGATCTCCTCCGGCGGCCGCGTGTCGCCCTTGCGCTTCGGCACCCAGATCCGGCCGTCGTTGCGCAGCGACTCGCTCATCAGCGTCAGCTTCGACTGGTGCTCCCCCGACCGCGGGATGCACGTCGGGTGGATCTGGGTGAAGCACGGGTTCGCGAAGTACGCGCCGCGCTTGTGCGCCCGCCAGATGGCCGTCGCGTTGGAGCCCTTGGCGTTGGTGGACAGGTAGAAGACGTTGCCGTAACCGCCGGTCGCGAGGACGACAGCGTCGGCGAGGTGCGTCTCGATCTCCCCGGTCACCAGGTCCCGCGCGACGATCCCGCGGGCACGCCCGTCGACGACGACCAGGTCGAGCATCTCGGTCCGCGGGTGCAGTTCGACGTTCCCGGCGTCGATCTGCCGCGACAACGCCTGGTACGCGCCGATCAGCAGCTGCTGGCCCGTTTGGCCGCGCGCGTAGAAGGTCCGCTGCACCTGCACACCGCCGAACGAACGCGTGTCGAGCAGACCGCCGTACTCGCGGGCGAACGGCACGCCCTGCGCCACGGCCTGGTCGATGATCTGCGCCGACACCTGGGCGAGCCGGTACACATTGGACTCCCGGGAGCGGAAGTCCCCGCCCTTCACCGTGTCGTAGAAGAGGCGGTGGACGGAGTCGCCGTCGTTGCGGTAGTTCTTCGCCGCGTTGATCCCGCCCTGCGCGGCGACCGAGTGCGCCCGCCGCGGCGAGTCCTGGAAGCAGAACTGCACCACCTGGTAGCCCTGCTCGGCCAGCGTCGCCCCGGCCGACCCGCCGGCCAGCCCGGTGCCTACGACGATCACGCGGTGCTTGCGCCGGTTCGCCGGGTTCACCAGCTTGGCGGCGAACTTCCGTTCGTCCCAACGGTTCTCCAGGGGAACCGCGGGTGCCTTGGTATCGGCGATCGGGTCGCCCGTCACGTAGTCGGACATCAGTCCACCAGTCCCGTCATGATCGCGATCGGGACGAGCGCGTAGCCGCCCGCGATCACGACCGCCGTCGTGCTGCCGAGGATCTTGATCGCCCGTTCCCGTCTCGCGCTGGTGACCCCCAGCGTGCGCGCGGCACTGGCGAAGCCGTGGTGGATGTGCAGGCCGAGCATCGCGAGCGCCACCAGGTAGATCACGTTGACCCACCAGACCTGGAAGTCCGCGACGAGGTTGTGGTACGGGTCACCCGGCACGAAGTCCCGGTTCACCGTGCCCACGGTGAAGTCGAGGACGTGCCAGACGACGAACACCGCGAGCGTCGCGCCGCCCCAGCGCATCGTGCGCACCGCGAAGGTCGCGCGCACCGGCCGCCGGTGGACGTAGCGCACCGGCCGCGCCCGGAGATCTCGCCGGACCAGCTGCACCGCCGCTGTGACGTGCAGGACCAGCGCGACCAGCAGGACGACGCGCTGGATCCAGAGGAACCAGGCGTAGTGCAGGATCGGTTCGCCGATGGTTCGCAGCCAGTGCGCGTAGTGGTTGAGGTCGTCGGCGCCGAGGAACGTCTTGAGGTTGCCGACCATGTGCGCGAAGACGAACGCGAGCAGGAGCCCGCCGCTCACCGCCATGACGATCTTCTTGCCGATCGTCGAGTCCCAGAACCGGCGGACGTTCGAACGGCGCTCGAGGTCAGTTACCACCCGATCGACGGTAAGAGCGGTTCCATCAGAGGTCAAAGACATGATAGCTCTGCATTCGATAGCCACCGGCTATCGTGGGGGCATGCAGCTGCACCAGCTCGCCTACTTCGTCGCCGTCGCCGAGCACCGGCACTTCACCCGCGCCGCCGAGGAGATGCGGGTCGCGCAGCCCTCGCTGTCCCAGCAGATCCGCACGCTCGAGCACGACTTGGGCGCGCCGCTGTTCCACCGGATCCGCGGCAACGTCTCGCTCACCGAAGCCGGCGAGGTCCTGCTGCCGATCGCGCGGCGGATCCTGGCGGAGACCGAATCCGCGCGGCTCGCGATCCGGGAGCTGGCCGAGCTCGACCGCGGCCGCGTGCGGCTCGGCGCGCCGCCCAGCCTGTGCACCGGCCTGCTGCCCGCGATGCTCTCGGCGTTCCGCCGCCGGTACCCGGGCATCCAGCTGGAACTGCACGAGAGCGGGTCGGGCGACCTCCGGCAGCGGCTGGCCGAAGGCGCGCTGGACCTGGCCCTGCTGGCCGGGGCGCGGATGTCCGGCGACCCCCACCTGGCGGCGACGCCACTGCTGCTGGAGGAGCTGGTCGTGATCTCCCCCGCGGACGCGCCGGTGCCCCGCGCGGGCGACCGGCTCGACGTCCGCGAGCTCGCGGACGTCCCGCTGGTGATGTTCCGCCGCGGCTACGACGTCCGGGAAGCGACGGTGAACGCGTGCCGCGCGGCCGGGTTCGAGCCGTCGTTCGCGATCGAGGGCGGCGAGATGGACGCCGTGCTGGAGCTGGTGCGCGCGGGCGTCGGATCCGCGGTCGTGCCGAGCACCGTTGCGGGTGAGCGGTTCCTGATGACGCGGTTCGCGCCGGACGCGGGCATGACCCGGATCGTGCAGCTGGCCTACCGCAAGGAAGTCGAGCCGACGCGGGCCGTCCGGGCGCTGCGCACCGCGGTCGTCGGGTTCGTCGCCGATCGCGCGAGCCTCCCGCCCGGCATCGAATCCCTTGTGGACAGAGCCCTTGTGGACAGAGGCGCCCGACCAACGGAGGGTTGACGCACCGGCGCGTCGAGGAGTCCGATGGACGCCGTGAATCGTCTGCGCTCGGCCGCCGTGCTCGTCGTCCTCGCCGGTTCCCTCCTGGCCCCGGTCCCCGCCGTCGCCGCGACCGGTCTGGGGTTCGACCTCGACGCGGCCACCATCCCCGAACTCCAGCAGCGGATGGACCACGGTGGCCTCACCGCCGTTCGGCTGACCACCGCCTACCTGCGCCGCATCGACGCCATCGACGGCAAGGTCCACTCGGTCGTCGCCGTCGACCCGGGCGCGCTCCGGGCCGCGGCCGCCAGCGACGCCCGCCGCCGCGCACACCGCACGCTCGGGCAGCTCGACGGGATCCCGGTGCTGCTCAAGGACAACATCGACACGCGCGCGCAGCCGGCGACCGCGGGTTCGCGGGCCTTGCCGCGCAGCCGGCCGGCCGCCGACGCGGCCCTGGTGAACCGGCTGCGGAGCGGCGGCGCGGTGATCCTCGGCAAGACCAACCTGTCCGAGTGGGCCAACTTCCGTTCGACGCATTCGACGTCGGGCTGGTCCGGCATCGGCGGTCAGACGAACAACCCTTACGTCCTCGACCGCAACCCGTGCGGCTCGTCGTCGGGCTCCGGCGCCGCCGTCGCGGCCACGCTGGCCCAGGTCGCGATCGGTACCGAGACCGACGGCTCGATCGTCTGCCCGGCCGGCGCCAACGACGTCGTCGGCGAGAAGCCGACGCTCGGGCTCGTCAGCCGGACCGGCGTCGTGCCGATCTCCGCGGAGCAGGACACCGCCGGGCCGATGGCGCGCCACGTCGTCGACGCCGCCGTCACGCTGTCGGTGCTGCAGGGCCGCGACAAGGCCGACCCCGCGACGGCGGCCATCCCCGCGGGCCAGCCGCGCGACTACGCGGCCCTCCTGAACCCGGGTGCTCTTCGCGGAGCCCGGATCGGCGTCTGGCGGCTGGCCGGCCTGGACGCCGACGTCGACCGGGTCACCCGCGACGCCGTCCGGACGCTGACCGCCCGCGGCGCCACCGTCGTCGACGTCGACCTGCCGTACCAGGACCAGATCGGCGCGGCCGAGACGCCGGCGCTGCTCACCGAGTTCAAGCGGGACCTCAACGCCTACCTCACGCACCGTCCGGGCCACCCCGCCACGCTCGACGAGCTGATCGCCTTCAACCGTCGCGACCCCGTGGAGCTTTCGAAGTTCGGCCAGGAGCTGTTCGAGCAGGCCGCGGCCGCGCCGGCCCCGAGCGACCCGACGTACCGGCAGCAGCGGGCGACGGCCACCTCGCTGGCGCAGCGGTCGATCGACGAGACGCTCTCGCGGCTGCACCTCGACGCGATCGTCGCGCCGACCAACAGCCCGGCGTGGAAGACGGACTACGCCGCCGGCGACGCGTTCGTCCTCGGTTCGTCGACCCCGGCGGCCGTGGCGGGCTACCCGAACGTGTCGGTCCCGGCCGGGTTCGCGGGCCCGCTGCCGATCGGCGTGTCGTTCTTCGCCGGTCGCTGGGCCGACGCCCGGGTCCTCGCCTTCGCGGCGGCGTTCGAACGGGCCGCCCCGGCGCGCCGGGCCCCGGCCTTCCTTCCCACGCTCGGCTCCTGACGATCGTTAGGGTGGGGGCCGACGGTGAGGAGGACAGCCGATGGTCACCCGCGCGGAGCGGAACGCGACGGACCCCGACCTGGGTGTCCTCTCGGGACGGCTCCTGTTCGCGGTCCAGCGGGAGCTGTTCGCGACGCTGGCTTCCCAGGGATTCGACGACCTCAAACACCGGCACGGCGCGGTGCTCGCCTACCTGGACCCCGGCGGCGTCCGGGCCACCGAGCTGTCCCGGCTTTCGGGGCAGTACAAGCAGATCATCGGCACGCTGATCGACGAGCTCGAGGGTCTGGGGTACGTCGAACGGCGGCCGGATCCGAGTGACCGCCGCGCGAAGCTGATCTGCCCCACCGAGCGCGGCCTCGCCCAGATGCGCGCGGCGGACGCGATCATGGCGGCCATCCAGCGCCGCCACGCCGACCGCCTCGGCCGCGAGGACTACGAGCGCTTCAAGCGCACGCTCACCGACATCACCGAGCACCAGCGCGGCCACACCCCCGCCGACGACTGACCCGCCGCGCGTGTCGTCCCCCCAATCACGCGAGATGCCCGCCCAATCACGCGAGTCACGCGTCCAATCACGCGAGCCGACCCTCCGGATACGCGAGCCGACCCTCCAGGCACGCGAGCCGACCCTCCGGGTACCCCTGCCGCAGGCCCGAACGGCCCACGTGAATCAGGCCTTATCGATTCAGACACCCTCTGCTAGCCTGCGGCACGAACCCGCGCACGGCAGCGCCGCCGGCGCCCCCTGGGGAAAATCTTCAAGGAGCTGAAATGACGGCAATCGCCCGTGTTCATGGCCGCGAGGTCCTCGACAGCCGGGGCAACCCGACCGTCGAGGTGGACGTCGTGCTGGCGGACGGCTCGCTGGGCCGGGCCGCCGTCCCGTCGGGTGCCTCCACCGGCACCCGGGAGGCCGTCGAGCTCCGCGACGGCGACAAGGCGCGCTACCACGGCAAGGGCGTCCGCAAGGCCGTCACCGCGGTCAACACCGAACTCGCCGAGGCCGTCATCGGGCTGAACGCCGAAGCCCAGGCCGAGGTCGACGCCGCGCTCATCGCCGTCGACGGAACCGCGAACAAGGCCCGCGTCGGCGCCAACGCCACGCTCGGGATCTCGCTGGCCGTCGCGAAGGCCGCCGCGGCGGCGAACACCCTGCCGCTGTACCGCTACGTCGGCGGCGTCTTCGCCCACCAGCTGCCGATGCCGATGATGAACATCATCAACGGCGGCGCGCACGCCGACAACCCGATCGACTTCCAGGAGTTCATGATCGGCCCGGTCGGCGCGGAGACCTTCGCCGAGGCCGTGCGGATGGGCTCGGAGGTCTTCCACACGCTGCGCGCGTCGCTGCGGAAGGCCGGGCACGGCACCAACGTCGGCGACGAAGGCGGCTTCGCGCCCAACCTCGCCTCCGCCGACGAAGCGCTCGAGTTCGTCGTCCGCGCGATCGAGGAGAGCGGCTACACCCCCGGCGAGGACATCGCGCTGCTGCTCGACCCCGCCGCGTCGGAGTTCTACGACAACGGCGTCTACGACTACCGCGGCGAAGGCCGCAAGCGCAGCGTCGAGGAGCACGTCGCCTACCTCGCCGAGCTGACCACGCGCTTCCCGATCGTCTCCATCGAGGACGGCCTCGCGCAGGACGACTACGACGGCTGGAAGCAGCTCACCGACGGCATCGGCGACCGCGTGCAGCTCGTCGGCGACGACGTCTTCTGCACCAACGTCACGCTGCTGCAGGACGGAATCGACCGCGGGATCGCGAACTCGATCCTGGTCAAGGTCAACCAGATCGGCACGCTCACCGAGACGCTGCTCACCGTCGACACCGCGCACAAGGCGGGCTACTCGGTCGTGATGTCCCACCGCTCCGGCGAGACCGAGGACACCACGATCGCCGACCTCGCCGTCGCCACCGGCTGCGGCCAGATCAAGACGGGTTCGCTGTCCCGCTCCGACCGCACGGCCAAGTACAACCAGCTCATCCGCATCGAGGAAGAGCTGGGCGCCGAAGCCCGCTACGCCGGGCGGGCCACCCTTCGCGGCAGCCGCTGATCGGCGGACCGGGCCGATCTGTAGTGACATAGGACGGGTGAAGTCTTTTCACTCTTTCCTGGACAAGGCCGACGAACGGCTCGGCGACGGGCTCGAGCACGTCCTGTGCGCCCACCACCAGCGACGACTTCGCGCGCTGGGGTGGGGCGACGTGCTCGAGCCGGGTGGCGCGGAGGACCGCTTCGGCGGCCGGGCGGCGGTCCGCGACGGCAACCGCGTCGAAGTGCTGATCGACGGCGAGGAGACCCTGCCGGCGATCGAGGCCGCCATCCGGAGCGCGAAATCCCATGTGCACATCGCGAACTGGCACGCGAGCGCGGACTTCCGGCTGACGCGCGAGCCCGGCGCCCTCACCCTGCGGGAGCTGCTCGCCGAGACCGCCGAGCGCGGTGTCGAAGTGCGGGTGCTGATGTGGGCCGGTCCGCCGGTCCCGGCGTTCCAGCCGACGCGCGGCCTGGCGCAGCGCGAGCAGCGCAAGTTCACCGACGGCTCGGCCGTGCGCTGCGTGCTGGACTCGCGCGAGCGGACCATGCACTGCCACCACGAAAAGCTGGTGGTGGTCGACGACGCGGTCGCGTTCGTCGGCGGCGTCGACTTCACCGCGCTGGAGGGCGACCGCCACGACAGCCCGGACCACCCGCCGCGGCCGATCGGCTGGCACGACCTGGCGTCCCGGCTGGAAGGACCGATCGTCGCCGACGTCGCGGACCACTTCCGGCGGCGGTGGTCGGAGGTCGCGAACGAGGACCTGCCGGCACCGGCCGTGCCAGGGCCGGCCGGCGGCACCCGCGTCCAGCGGCTGCGCACGGTGCCGAACTCCACCTACGACTTCGCGCCCCAAGGTGAGTTCACGATCCTCGACGGCTACCTGCGGGCGCTGCGCTCGGCGCGGCGGCTGGTCTACCTCGAGAACCAGTTCCTCTGGTCACCCGAGATCGCCGAGGTGCTCCTCGACAAGCTGCGCAACCCGCCCGACGACCGCTTCCGCATGGTCCTGCTGCTGCCGCGCAAGCCGAGCAACGGCGCCGACACCACCCGCGGCCAGCTGGGGCGGCTCCTCGACGTGGACGACGGCCACGGCCGCCTGCTCGCGACGACGATCAGCGCGCACAGCGCCGACACCGGCAACGCCTCCTCCCCCGTCTACGTCCACGCGAAGCTCGGCATCGTCGACGACGAGTGGCTGACCGTGGGGTCGGCGAACCTCAACGAGCACTCGCTGTTCAACGACACCGAGGTCAACATCGCGACCGACGACCCCAAGGTGGCCCGCACGACGAGGCTGCGCCTGTGGGCCGAGCACCTCGGCCGCGACGTGGCCGAGGTGGACGGCGACCCGGCGGACGTCGTCGACGACCTCTGGCGGCCGTTGGCGCAGGAGCAGGCGGAGCGGGAACGCCGAGGCGAGCGCCGCACCCACCGGCTCGTGCTGCTCCCCGGCGTCTCGCGGCGGGCGGGCCGGCTGCAGGGTCCACTGCGCGGACTGCTCGTGGACGGCTGAGGCGAAGATCGGCCGCCCGCTCTAGATTGGGCAGCATGACCTCCACCGCCGAAAAGGCCACCCGGCTGCAGGAGCTGCACGCCGCGCCCGAGCTGCTGCTCGTCGTCAACGTCTGGGACGCCATCACCGCCAAGGTCGTCGCCGAGACGCCCGGCACGCAGGCCCTCGCCACCCCCAGCCACGGCATCGCCGCCTCGCGCGGCTACCCGGACGGCGAGAAGATCCCGCGCGACGAGATGATCGCCGAGGTCGCGCTGATCGTGCGGACGGCCGGCGACCTGCCCGTCACCGCCGACCTCGAAGCCGGCTACGGCGATCCCGGCGGCACCATCGCCCGGGCGATCGAGGCCGGCGCGGTCGGCGCCAACCTCGAAGACCAGATGAAGCCGCTGGGCGACGCCGTCAAGGCGGTCGAAGCCGCCGTCGCGGCCGCGCAGAAGGCCGGGGTCGACTTCGTGCTCAACGCCCGCACCGATGCCTTCCTCAAGACCGACCCCGAGACCGCGCTGGAAGAGGCGATCACGCGCGGCCGTGCCTACCTCGACGCGGGCGCGTCGAACTTCTTCGTTCCCGGCAAGCTCGACGAGGCCCAGGTCGCGCGGCTCGTCGAAGAACTGGGCGAGCGCAAGGTCAACCTCATCGGCATCCCCGGCTCGATCTCCCTCAAGCGCGCGCAGGAGCTCGGCGTCTCGCGCGTGTCCTACGGGCCGTGGAGCCAGAACGTCGCCCTGACCGCGCTGGCCAAGCTCGCCGAGGACGTCTACGCCGGCGGCGGCCTGCCCGCCGACACCCGGAAGCTGAACTGAGCGCTACCGGATCCGCAGCCGCCGCATGAGCTTCAGCCCGGACAGCATGCTTTCGACGTACTTCTCGTAGCCCTGTCCGGGCCGCGGGCCCATGACCTGCTTCTTCAGCACGGCCAGGTTCTGCACGTCGGTGTACTTGAGCAGGCCCTGGTCGCCGTGGCGGGCGCCGACCCCGGAGCTCTTCACGCCTCCGGACGGCGTCCCCTTCGCGGCGAACGCGGTCGCGAGGATGTCGTTGACGTTCACGTTGCCGGACTCCAGGCGCGCCGCGACCGCCCGCGCGGCGCCGATGTCGCGGCTCCAGACCGAGGCGTTGAGGCCGTAGTCGGTGTCGTTGGCCAGCTCGACGGCCTCGTCGACGGTCCGGTACCGGTGCAGCGCGATCACCGGCCCGAAGGTTTCGGTGACCCCGCAGACCATGTCCTTCGTGACGCCTTCGAGGATCGTCGGCTCGAAGAACGCCGGCCCGAGGTCCGGGCGCGGCTTGCCGCCGCAGAGCACCGTCGCGCCCTTCGCGACGGCGTCGTCGACGTGCTCCTTGACGCGGTGCAGGTGATCGGGTGAGACGAGCGAGCCCATGTCGGGTCCGAAGTCGTAGGCCGCGCGGACGTCCAGCGCGCTCGTCGCCGCCACGAACGCGTCCTTGAACTCGTCGTAGCGGGACTCCGGGAGGTAGATCCGCTCGATGTGCATGCAGATCTGGCCGGTGTTGCCGAACGCGCCGAAGATCGCGCCCCGCACGGCTTCGGCGAGGTCGGCGTCGTCGAGGACGATCATCGGGTTCTTGCCGCCGAGCTCCAGGCAGCAGCCGATGAGGTTGCGCCCGGCGCGCTCGCCGATCACCCGGCCGGTGGCCGTGGAGCCGGTGAACATCACGTAGTCGGCGTGGTCGATCAGCGTCGGGCCGACGTCGGGGCCCTCGCCGCAGACGACCTGGAACAACCCCTTCGGCAGGCCGGCCTCCTCCAGCATCCTGATGCCGTAGAGCGGGGAAAGCGCGGTCTTGTTGTCCGGCTTCAGGACGACCGCGTTGCCGGCCATCAGCGCCGGGATCGCGTCGGAAATGCCGGTGGCGAACGGGAAGTTCCACGGCGCGATGATGCCGACGACCCCCTTGGGCAGCCGGACCTCGGTCGACGACGTCAGCATCGGCACCGGCCCGCCGCGTTTCGTCGGCGACAGCAGCTTCGCGGCCCGCCGCAGGTAGTGGCTCATCACCATCGCGGGATCGCAGGTTTCTTCGATCGCCATCCGCCGGTTCTTGCCGCTCTCGACCTGGATGAGGTCGGCGACGGCCCGCGCGCGGCCGACGAAGAGCGCGTGCGCCCGCTTGAACACCGCCAGCCGTTCCTTGAGCGGTGTGGCGGCCCACTCGCGTTGCGCCTCGCGGGCGACGGCGAACGCCTGCTCGATGTCGGCCGGCGTCGACTGCGGCAGCTCGACGAGCGCCTCGCCGGTGTAGACCTCGGTGAGTTTCCAGGTTTCGCCGGACGAGCCCGGTACGCGGGCGACCAGCTCTCGCAGGAAGGCGTCGGTCACCGACGCCGGGCGGGTGAGCTTCAGCGGGGTCACGGTCACGATCCGCTCCCGAGGACGAGCCGGGCGCCCAGTTCGCCGATCATGATGGCGGGCGCGTTGGTGTTGCCGCCGGTGATCGACGGCATGATCGAGGCGTCGCAGACCCGCAGGCCCTCGACGCCGCGCACCTTGAGGTCGGGGCCGACGACCGCGAGCTCGTCGACGCCCATCCGGCAGGTGCCGACGCCGTGGTAGACCGACGTCGCGCGGTTGAGGATCGCGTCGCGCAGCTCCTGGCCGCGCAGGTTCGTGCCGGGGTGGATCTCTTCCTTGACCGCGCCCTTGAACGCCTTCGACGCGAAGATCTCGCGGACCATCTCCGAGCCCTCGGCGAGGACCTCCAGGTCGGCCGGGTCGGAGAGGTACTGGAAGTCGATGAGCGGCGCGGCCGCGGGATCGGCCGACGCGAGCCGCAGCGTGCCGCGGCTCTTCGGGTAGATCAGCGTGGACAGCACGGTGAGCGCGGGGCGCTTGTCGACGTCGTGGCGGATCGGCGCGTCCTGGTTGGGCGACACGTACGCCCACGGCAGGAGGTGCAGCTGCAGGTCGGGGACGGCGTCGGCCTGGGAGGTCCGGAGGAACGCGACCGCCTCGAAGACCGAGTTGGCGAGGAATGTGGTGCCGGGCTTCAGCAGCTCACGGGCCAAGCCGCGGGCGAAGTACGACGCCGCGCCCTTGTTCTTGCTGGAGGACACGTGGAACGTCAGGGCGTGGAACATGTGGTCGTGCATGTTGTCGCCGACGGGCAGGTCGGCGAGCACGTCGATGCCGTGCTCCTTGAGGTGCTCGGCGTGGCCGATCCCGGACAGCATGAGCAGCTGCGCGGAGCCGACGAACCCGGCGGAGAGGATGACCTCCTTGCCGGCGCGGATGGTGCGCGGCCGGCCGCCGTCGACGACTTCGACACCGACGGCGCGCCCGTTCTCGAAGAGGACCTTCTTCGCCAGCACGCCGGACTGGAGTTCGAGCGTCGGCGATGCGAGGTGGTGGAGGTAGCCGCGCGAGGCGCTGTAGCGCAGGCCGTCGGCGGCGTTCTGCTGCATCCGGCTGACGCCCTCTTGGGACTCGGCGTTGTAGTCGTCGAGGACCTTGCAGCCGAGCGCGTCGGACGTGGCGTCGATGAACTGCAGCGAGCCTTCCTGGGGGATCTTGGTGCGGGTGACCCGGATCGGGCCGCCCGCGCCCCGGAAGGCGTTCTCGCCGTCCTCGAAGTCCTCCATGCGCTTGTACGCGGCGTTGACGCTGTCGGCGTCCCAGCCGGTGTTGCCCTCGGCCGCCCAGGAGTCGAAGTTGGCGCGGTTGCCGCGGACGTAGACCATGCCGTTGATGGAGCTGGAGCCGCCGACGACCTTCCCGCGCGGCACCGGCATCCGGCGATCCAGAACGTGTTTCTGCGGGATGCCGTAGTAGCCCCAGTCGTTGAGGGCCTTGAGCTGCGGCACCGCGTGCATCGGGCCGACCAGGCCCGGCTTCTTGACCAGCAGCTGCTCGTCGCTCTTCCCGGCTTCGAGGACGATCACGCTGGCCCCGGACTGCGCCAGCCGGCCCGCGATCGCCGCCCCCGAGCTCCCCGACCCGACGACGACGTAGTCGGCCTCGTCGCCGCGCGGCGCCTTCTTCGCCATGTCCGCTCCTCGATCCGGCCCACCACAAACTATAACCTGTTCTAGTTTGCTCACGGTATAGCTTCGCCGCCTCGGAGCGCAACGGGTACTTCTACGTCGCTTTCCTGGCCTTTTCGATCTCCGCGACCAGCTTGCGCACCCGGCCGGTGTCCAGGCTCCCGTAACAGAACGTGTTCATGTCCACTTGGTCACCGCCACTGGCGGGGTTCTTCACGACTTCGTCGGAGGCGCCTTCGACGGAGAACGTCAGCTTTCCGGGGCGGGAGAACCCGGGCTCGGAGTTGCTGATCTTTTTGATCTTTTTGACGTCGAAGGTGTGCTTGCGGTCGGCGCCGAAGAAGCCGTCCTTGAGGGCCGCGCTGATGGTGACTTCCGTGCCGCTGAACCGGATCGAGCGCCGTCTGGCGTGCATGCTTCCTCCCCGCGAAGCCGGAGGAAAACTGTAAGCAGTCACCCCATCGGGCGACAAGCGGCCAGTCGGAGTCGGCAGCGCGTCGCAGTCCGCGGTCGGTCAGAGCCCGCGGCGCAGCGCCTCCGCCGCCCGGGCCAGATCCGCACGGACCTCCCGGGCCGCTCGGGCCGCCCCCTTCACCTGGTGCCGCTGGAGGCTCAAGGCGTACACGTTCCACAGCCCCGTGACGGCCGCCGCCGTGATGCGGACGATCGGGTCGTCGGGCGTCGTGCCGGCCCGGGTGGCCAGCGCCTCGACCGCGGCCTCCGTCAGCCGGTCGCGCGCCTCGCGGTGGTGCGCCACCAGCGCCGGGGTCGCCCGGACCAGCTCGCCGAACCGGCGGACCTCCGCCCAGCCGTGCCGGCGCGCCGAGGCGATGAGGAAGTCCAGCTCCTCGCCGAGCACCTCGAGCGCCGCGTCCAGGGGCTCGGAGTCGGCGAGGCGCGCGCTCAGCGCCTCCACGTGCGTGTCCCAGCGGTCGGCCAGCAGCGCCTCCTTGCTGCCGAAGTGGTTGAACACCGTCTTTTCCGTGACCCCGCACGCCCGCGCGACGTCGGCGACGCGAACCGCGTCGAACCCGCGCTCCAGGAACATCCGCGTCGCGGTGTCCGACAGCTGCCGCCGCAGTTCTCGCTTCCGCCGCTCCCGCAGCGTCTCCGGTTTCAGCACCAGTACATCCTACAGCAGGAGTAGTATTTACAGTGACTGTAACGAACGGAGATCCCATGAGCGAGTTCGAGATCGTTCGCGAGTACCCGCACCCCCGGCCCCGGGTCTGGCGCGCCCTCACCGACCCGGCCCTGGTCCCGCGCTGGACGTCGACCGGCCGCGGCGGCCGTCCGGAGGGCTTCGCGCCGGAAGTCGGCACGCGGTTCCGGTTCGTCGGCCGCCCGGTCCCCGGCTGGGACGGCGTCGTCCGCTGCGAAATCCTCGCGGCCGACGCGCCCGAGCTGCTCAGCTTCAGCTGGCGCAACCAGGAAGCCGACGCGCCCAGCACCGTGACGTGCCACCTGGCCGAGACGGCGACCGGGACCCGCCTCACCTACCGCCACACGGGGTTCCGCGGCGCCGGCGGGTTCTTCATGGCCCGGCTGCTGCACCGGGTCCGGCGCCGGATGCTCACCGAAGGCCTGCCCGGCGTCCTCGCCGAAAGCGACTGGTAGCGGCTACGGCGCAGGCGACCTCCCCCGCCGCGGGCGCGCCGCATCCCCTGCAGCGTCCCCGCGGCGAGCACGCCGCCTGCGCGCGCATCCCCGCAGCGTCCCCCGCCGCCCCTCGTTCAGCCCGGCACCGGGTCCGGCTCCACCCTCAGCACGTCGTCGGCGAGCCCGGCCGCCAGCGCCCGCAGCGCCGCGTCCAAGTACACCGTCAAGTCGGCGTCCGCGCGGGCGGACCAGCGGTCGTACGCCGCGCGGCAGGCGGCGAGCACCGCGCGTCCCACCACCAGCGGGTACAGCGACTCCTCCGGCTGGCCGGACCGGCGGGCGACGAACGCGCTCACCGCGCGCTCCCACGCGTCGTAGTGGACCGCCGCGCTCGCGGCCAGGTCCGGCACCGTGCTCAACAGGGTCATCCGCCTGCGCAGCTCCGGCACGTCCTCGGCGCGGTAGTGGTTGG
Organism: Amycolatopsis sp. NPDC051061; assembly: GCF_040682935.1. Taxonomy (NCBI): domain Bacteria; kingdom Bacillati; phylum Actinomycetota; class Actinomycetes; order Pseudonocardiales; family Pseudonocardiaceae; genus Amycolatopsis; species Amycolatopsis sp. NPDC051061. The sequence goes on along the minus strand of NZ_JBFBBZ010000073.1, from coordinate 21,570 downwards.
CCGCCAGCACCGCGCGACGCACCGCCTCCAGCACCGGCAGGTCCGCCGGCATCTCGGCGAGCAGGGTCCGGATCGTCTCGACCTCGGTGTCGAACTCGTTCCAGAGCACGTCGGCCTTGGCGTCGTAGTAGCGGAAGAACGTCCGCCTGCTGACACCGGCCGCGGTGGCGATCTGGTCGACGGTGGTCTCGTGGAAGCCCTGCTCGCTGAACAACCGCAGCGCGGCGACCTCGAGTTCCCGGGCGCTGGTGCCCGGCGGACGGCCCCGGCGGTTCGCGGGCCGGGCGAGCACGTCATCGGTCATCCGGGTGCCGTTCCCTCCAGAGCCTTGATTATCGACACGGGGTGACATTACCCTCCCCCCTATTCGACACTCAGTGCCGAAAATCATCACTGCCGAAGGAGTCAGGATGAGCGAGAACCAGACCACGCCGGAGACCGACGAGCCCCTGACCGAGGAACTGCTGGTCGAAGAGGTCTCGATCGACGGCATGTGCGGTGTCTACTGAGGACTCGCCGGCGGGCTTCGACCTGGACGGCCCGTGGCGCCTCGACGACCGGGTCTCGATCCGGCCCGAGCGGTTCGGCGCCCTGCTGTACCACTTCGGCACCCGCCGGCTTTCCTTCCTGAAGAGCCCGACGCTCCTGGACGTCGTCCGCGGCCTGGCCGAGCACCCGGACGCGCGGGCGGCCTGCACCGAAGCGGGCGTCGGCGCCGCGGAGCTGCCGAGGTACCGCGCGGCACTGTCCGCCCTCGCCGCCTCGAGCATGATCCAGCCGAGGAGGCTCTGATGTCCCTTGTGGACGAGTTCCAATACGGGCTCGACGCCCCGATCTGCCTCACCTGGGAACTGACCTACGCCTGCAACCTTTCCTGCGTGCACTGCCTTTCCTCGTCCGGCAGACGTGATCCGCGCGAGCTGAGCACCGCCGAGTGCAAGGCGCTGATCGACGAGTTCGAGCGCATGCAGGTCTTCTACGTCAACATCGGCGGCGGCGAACCGACGGTGCGCCCGGACTTCTGGGAACTCGTCGACTACGCCACCGACCACCACGTCGGGGTCAAGTTCTCCACCAACGGCGTCAAGATCACCCCTGACGTCGCACGGCGGCTGGCCGGGAGTGACTACGTCGACGTCCAGATTTCCTTGGACGGCGCCACCGCCGAGGTCAACGACCACGTCCGCGGCCCCGGCTCCTACGCCACCGCGATCCGAGCGATGGAACACCTGGCCGACGCGGGCTTCGAGAACTTCAAGATCTCCGTGGTGATGACGCGCCACAACGTGAGCCAGCTCGACGCGTTCAAGGCCATCGCCGACCGCTACCGCGCCCAGCTGCGGATCACGCGGCTGCGCCCGTCCGGCCGGGGCGCCGACACCTGGAACGAGCTGCACCCGAGCGCCGCCCAGCAGCGCGAACTCTACGACTGGCTCGTGGCGCACGGGGAGAACGTGCTCACCGGCGACTCGTTCTTCCACCTCGCCGGCTACGGCGAGGGCGACCTGCCGGGGCTGAACCTGTGCGGCGCCGGACGGGTCGTGTGCCTGGTCGACCCGGTCGGCGACGTCTACGCCTGCCCGTTCGCCATCCACGACACCTTCCTCGCCGGCAACGTCCGGGGCGGCGGCGGGTTCACTGGCGTGTGGCGGGAATCCGAGCTGTTCACGGAGTTGCGGAGCCCGCAGAGCGGCGGCGCGTGCGAGTCGTGCTCGGCGTTCGACGCCTGCCGCGGCGGCTGCATGGCCGCGAAGTTCTTCACCGGGCTGCCGCTCGACGGGCCCGACCCGGAATGCGTGCGCGGCCACGGAGAGCCGGCTCTCGCGGGCGTCACCAGCGTCCCGAAGCCGTCGCTCGACCATTCCCACCGGCGGCGTCCGGTCCCGGTCACCATCGGGATGCGCCGCCCGCCGGAACGGGCCTGCGACGACAGCCCGCTCGCAGGATTCGGACGCTGACCGTGCGGCTCGCGGACCTGTCCTGGCCGGACGTCGCCGAGCGCGCGGCGGCCGGCGCGATCCTCGCGGTGCCGGTCGGCGCGACCGAGCAGAACGGACCGCACCTGCCGCTCTCGACCGACACCGACATCGCGCTCGCGCTGTGCGATCGGCTCTCGGAGAAGCGTCCGGACGTCCTGGTGGCGCCCGCCGTGGCGTTCGGGTCCAGCGGCGAGCACGCCGGGTTCGCCGGGACGCTCTCGATCGGCCAGGCCGCCACCGAGCTCCTGCTGCTGGAGCTGGGCCGATCCGCCGCGGAGACGTTCCGGCGGCTGTTGTTCGTCTCCGCGCACGGCGGCAACGCGGGCCCGGTCGCCCGCGCGGTGGCCAGGCTGCGGGCGGAGTCGCGGGACGTCGAGGTGTACCGGCCGCACTGGGACGGCGACCCGCACGCCGGACGCCCGGAAACCGCGGTGCTGCTGGCCTTGCGGCCTGAGGGCGTACGGATGGACCGGGCGGTCGCGGGCGACCGGCGTCCCCTGGGTGAAGTACTGCCGCTGCTGCGGGAGGGCGGAGTGCGCGCCGTCAGCCCGACCGGTGTGCTCGGCGACCCGGCCGCCGCGACGGCGCGGGAAGGCCGGGCGTTGCTGGACGAGCTGACCGACCGGCTGGTCTCCCATGTGGACGGTTGGCCATGAGGACGGCGCTCGTCACCGGCGCGGCCCGCGGGATCGGGGCCGCGACCGTGCGGCGCCTGACGGGCCAGGGCTACGCCGTGCTCGCGGTCGACGTCGCCGCCGACGACCCGGCGCTGCCGTACGCGCTGGGGAGCAAGGCCGAGCTGGCCGCTGTCGCCTCGCAGACGGGCGCCGAGGCATTCGTCGCCGACGTCCGGGACCCCACGGCGCTGGCGGCCGCGGTGGCCTCGGTGGAAGACCGCTGGGGTGGCCTCGACGTCGCCATCGCGGCCGCCGGAGTGATCGCCGGGGGCGTGCCGTTGTGGGAGGTCCCCCCGGAGCAGGAGGCCGCGGTGCTCGACGTGGACCTGCGCGGGGTGCTCAACCTGGCGCGGGTGGCCGTCCCGGCGTTGCTGCGCCGAGCGGAGCCGAGGTCGGGCCGGTTCCTCGCGGTCGCCTCCGCCGCCGCGACGCGCGGGTTGCCGATGCTGGCGGCGTACTGCGCGGCGAAGGCGGGGGTGGCCGGCCTGGTCCGCGCACTGGGCGCCGAACTGGGCGGGACCGGGGTGACGGCCAACGCGGTCAGTCCCGGCTCGACCGACACGCCGATCCTCGCGGAGAGCGCTCGGCTGTACGGCCTGCCGGGCGCGGAGGATTTCGCCGCGCAGCAACCGGCCGGGAGGTTGCTGGAGCCGGCCGAGATCGCGCGGGTGCTGGCGTTCCTCGCGGATCCCGAGAGCGGTGCGACGACCGGCGCGGTGGTGCCGGTGGACGGAGGGCTGGCCCTGTGACTCCCCCACACAACGGCCTGCCGACCGGCGCTGCCACTCTCGGTGACTTCCGGGTCGGACCCGCCCCCCGCACCGAGCCCGACCCGGGCACCCGGACCCCGCACCGCGCCGCCGCCTCCCTCGATGGAGGGCCGACCCCGTGACCCCCGCGCCCGCTCCCCTGCCCGCCGGCTTCCGGATCACCCTCGACCCGGATACCAAGCAGCTCCGCGAAGACCTCTGGTTCGGCGGCTCACCGGCCCGCGTCCTCCGCCTCACCGCCGCCGGCCGAAGAGCCTGGCAGGAACTCGCCCAGGGTCCGGTCACCTCTCGCGCCACCGGTGCGCTCGCCCGGCGGCTCACCGATGCCGGCTTCGCCCATCCCGTTCCCCCCGACCCGGCCGAGCCCCCGGACGTCACCGTCGTCATCCCGGTCCTCGACCGGCCCGGCCCGCTGGCCCGCTGCCTGGCGTCGCTCGACGGACGGCACCCCGTGCTCGTCGTCGACGACGGGTCGGAAGACCCCGCCGCGATCGCCGCCGTCGCCGCCGCGCACGGGGCGAAACTCGTGCACCACGACGTCAACCGCGGCCCCGGGGCCGCGCGGAACACCGCTCTCGACCACGTCGAGACCGAACTCGTGGCCTTTGTGGACAGTGACTGCGTCACCAGCGAGAACTGGACCGACCAGCTCGCGGCCCACTTCGCCGATCCCCTCCTCGCCGCGATCGCGCCGCGTGTCCGCGCCTTGGCCCCCGACACGACCGCCGGCCGGTACACGAAGGCAGCCGGCAGCCTCGACCTCGGCGATCGGCCCGCGCGGGTCGCGCCCCGCACCCGGACCTCGTACGTGCCGACCGCGGCCCTGGTCACCCGCCGGTCGGCCTTGATGGAGATCGGCGGCTTCGACCCGGAACTGCGGATCGGCGAGGACGTCGACCTCGTCTGGCGGCTGCACGCCGCGAACCACCGGGTCCGGTACGCCCCCGACGTCCACGTCGACCACCAGGAACCCGAGACCTGGCGCGAACTACTCGGACGCCGAGCGCGCTACGGCACCTCCGCCGCCCCGCTCGCGAAGCGCCATCCCGGGAACCTCGCGCCGCTCGTCCTGCACCCGTGGCCGGCCCTGACCGTCGCCGCGCTGCTCGCCCGGCGTCCCGCGATCGCGGCAGGCGGCTTCGCCGGCGCCGTCCTGAGCATGCTGAAGACGTTGCACGCCAACGACATCCCCACCGAAGGCGTGGTCCGCGCGATGGGCACCGCCGTGCACCAGACCTGGCTCGGCGCCGGCCGCTACGGGACGCAGTTCGCCGCGCCGGTCCTCGTCGCGCTCCTCGCCCGACGCGGCTGGGGACGGCGCGCCGCGGTCGCGTCACTGCTGCTCGGTCCGCCGCTGACCCGGTGGCTCGCCGACCGGCCCGCCCTCGACCCCCTCCGCTACACCGCCGGCGCCCTCGCCGACGACATCGCCTACGGCGCCGGCGTCTGGGCCGGCTGCCTCACCCACCGGACGCCCGCACCGGTGCTGCCCGAGATCGCCTGGCGCCCGGTGCGCGTCGACAGCAAGGAAAAGCGAGGCCCCGCATGAGCAACGCCTGGTTCGAATCCATCGCCGAAGCCCAGCGGCGCGCGAAGAAGCGCCTGCCCGCGTCCGTCTACTCCGCCCTGATCGCCGGCTCCGAGAAGGGGCTGACGCTCAAGGACAACCTCGACGCGTTCGACGAGCTCACCTTCGCTCCCCGCACCGCGGGCCACGCCGGCGACCGCGCCCTCGCCACCACCGTGCTCGGCCGCGAGATCGCGCTACCCGTGCTGATCTCCCCCACCGGCGTCCAGGCCGTGCACCCGGACGGCGAAGTCGCCGTCGCCCGGGCGGCCGCCGCGCGCGGCACCGCGATCGGCCTGAGCTCCTTCGCCGGTAAGCCGATCGAAGAAGTCGTCGCCGCCAACCCGGACACGTTCTTCCAGATCTACTGGACCGGCAGCCGCGACGACATCCTCGGCCGGCTCGACCGCGCCCGGCGCGCCGGGGCCGCCGGGCTCATCCTCACGCTCGACTGGTCGTTCTCCCACAGCCGCGACTGGGGCAGCCCGCACATCCCCGAAAAGCTCACCTTCCGCGAACTGCTGCGCTTCGCGCCCGAAGGCCTGGCCCGCCCGCGCTGGCTGCTGGACTACGCCCGCACCCGGCGCCTGCCCGACCTGAGCGTGCCGAACATGGCCGAACCCGGCTCGCCGGTCCCCACGTTCTTCGGCGCCTACGGCCAGTGGATGCAGACGCCGCCGCCGTCGTGGGACGACGTCCGGTGGCTGCGCGAGCAGTGGGACGGGCCGTTCCTCCTCAAGGGCGTCATCCGCGTCGACGAGGCCCGGCGCGCGGCCGACGCGGGAGTCAGCGCGATCTCCGTGTCGAACCACGGCGGCAACAACCTCGACGGCACCCCGGCGACGATCCGGGCGCTCCCCGCGGTCGCCGACGCCGTCGGCGACCAGGTGGAAGTCCTGCTCGACGGCGGCATCCGGCGCGGCAGCGACGTCGTCAAGGCGCTCGCCCTCGGCGCCCGGGCCGTCCTCATCGGCCGCGCGTACCTCTGGGGCCTCGCCGCGAACGGCCAAGCCGGGGTCGAAAACGTCCTCGACGTCCTGCGCAACGGCATCGACTCGACGCTGCTGGCCCTCGGCCACCGGAGTATCCACGACCTCGGCCGGGACGACGTCCGGATCCCGGAGACCTTCACCCGCGCCCTCGGCACCGACGCGCCGGCCCCGATCCGCTGACCGTCGTACCGCGACGGACGACACGCGTGTCGTCCGGTTCGTCAGTGCGCGTGGGCCTCTTCCAGGGTGGCTCCGGCCAGGCGGGCCGCGACTCCCCGCCGGAAGTTCGGACAGTCGTGGACGTCTTCGCGCGGGCACGCCAGGCCGTGCGCGATCGCCGTGCGGGCCGCCTGGGCCTGGGCGATCCGCCGGTCGAGTTCGGCGAGCTTGCGTTCGTGCAGCTCGCGCCAGCCCGGCGCGGCCGACGTGCGCATGTCGATGAGCGTCTTCAGTTCGCGCAGGGTGAACCCGACATCGCGGAAGATCAGGATCTCGCCCACCAGCTCGATGACCGAAGGCGGATAACGCCGCTGGCCCGCGACCCGCTCGGGCGCCGGCAGGAGCCCCAGCTCCTCCCAGTACCGCAGCGCCGAGGTGGCCACGCCGGTGCGGTGGGCCAGCTCGCCGATCGTCAGCAGTTCCTCGGACATTTGACTTCGAGCGTACTTGAAGCCGTTGACTCGCGGCATGGCGAAGACCGGGCTCAAGCAGCGGATGATCGAGCAGTTCCACCACCCGCGCGGCATCGGCGGACGGGTGGCCGGATGGGTGATGGCCCACCGGGGTTCGAACCGGCAGCGGAACATCTGGGTCGTCGGACTGCTGGACGTCCAGCCCGAGGAACGGGTGCTCGAAGTCGGCTTCGGCCCCGGGATCGCCCTCGGCGAGCTGGCCGCCCGCGCCACCCGCGGCCGCGTCTACGGCGTCGACCACTCCGCGGTCATGGTCCAGCGGGCGAGCCGGCGCACCCGGGCCGCGGCGGACCGGATCGAGCTGATCCACGCCTCGGTCGACCGGCTGCCGTCGTTCGGCGAGCCGCTCGACGCCGTCCTCGCCGTCAATTCGTCGGGCTTCTGGCCCGATCCCCCACAGCGGCTGCGCGAGCTGCGGGGCCTGCTGCGCCCCGGCGGGCGCATCGCGCTCGCGTCCCAGCCGCGGTGCCCCGGCGCCGAGCGGGACACCACGACCAGGGCCGCGGGCGAACTCCAGAACCTGCTCGCGAAGGCCGGGTTCACCGACCTGCGGGTCGAGACCCTCGACCTCGATCCGCCGGTCGCCTGCGTCCTCGGCGTCACCCCACGGTGAAGCTCGCGGTCAGCGTGGCCGCCGAGCTGGTGCCGACGTAGACCTCGATCTTCCCCGGCTCGACGCGGAACTTCGCGGCGTTGTCGTAGAAGCCGACGTCGTCCGGGGTCAGGGTGAACGAGACCGTCTTCGAAGCACCCGCGTCCAGGGTGACCCGCTGGAACCCGCGCAGCCGCCGGACGGGCTGCACGATCGTGGCGACCGGGTCGCGCAGGTACAGCTGGACGACCTCGTCGCCCGCGCGGCCGCCCGTGTTGGTCACCCGGGCGGTCACCTGGATCCGGCCGCCGCGGGCCGACATCCGCGGGTCCGAAAGCCGCAGGCTGTCGACGCGGAACGTCGTGTACGACAGGCCGTAGCCGAACTCGTAGAGCGGACCGGTTTCCAGGTCGAGGTACTTCGACGTGTACTTGTTGTTCGGATCGGCCGGGCGCCCGGTGTTCTCGTGGTTGTAGTAGATCGGGACCTGGCCGACCGCGCGCGGGAAGCTGACCGGCAGCTTGCCGCCCGGGTTGACCGTGCCGAACAGGACGTCCGCGACCGCGTGCCCACCCTGCACGCCCGGGGCCCACGCCTCGAGGATCGCGGGCGCGTTGGCGTGCAGGTACGGGATCGTCAGCGGCCGGCCGTTGACCAGCACCACCACGAACGGCTTGCCGGTCTCCTTGATCGCGGCCACCAGCTGCTGCTGCACGCCGGGGAGGTCGATGGTGCTGCGCGCCGCCGCTTCCCCGCTCATCGCGGCGGTCTCGCCGACCACGACGACGGTGACGTCGGCCGCGCGGGCGGCCTGCTGCGCGGCGGCGAACCCGCTCGTGTCGGTCCCGTCGACGGTGCAGCCCGCGGTGTAGGTCACCCCGGCTCCGGGTGCCGCGGCCTTGATCCCGTCGACCACCGTCACCGGCGGGGTCGTGCCCGCGCCGGTGCCCAGGCCCGCCCAGGTGCCGTTGAGGTCGTAGGTCGCCGTCCCGAGCGGGCCGACGACGGCCACCGAGCCGACGGACTTCGCCAGCGGCAGCACCGGCCCCTCGTTCTTGAGCAGCACCATGCACCGGCCGGCGGCCTGCCGCGACGCGGCGAGCGCGGCGGGCGAAGGCGCATTCACCTCGCCGGCCTCGTCGACGTACGGACGTTCGAAGAGGCCCAGCTTGACCTTGACCAGCAGGATCCGGCGGACGGCGTCGTCGATCTGGTCGCGGGTGATCCGCCGCTCGGCCAGCAGCCGCTCCCCGAACTTGACGTAGTTGGTGCTGACCATCTCCATGTCCACCCCGGCCGGCAGCGCGGCGGCCGCGGCATCCGCGCCGTCGCCGGCCAGGCCGTGGTTGATCAGCTCTTCGATGCCCGTGTAGTCGCTGACGACGAACCCGCGGAAGCCGTAGCTTCCCTTGAGGACGTCGTGCAGGACGTAGCCGTTGCCGTGCGCGGGGACGCCGCTGATCGTGTTGAAGCTGGCCATCACGGTCGCCACGCCGGCCTCGACGCTCGCCTTGAACGGCGGCAGGTACAGGTTGTGCAGGCGCTGCAGCGAGACGTCGACGGTGTTGTAGTCGCGGCCGCCTTCCGCGCCGCCGTAGGCGACGAAGTGCTTGGCACAGGCGGCGAGGCGGTCCGGGGACGAGTAGTCGCCGCCCTGGTAGCCACGGACCTTCGCCACGGCCATTTGCGAAGCCACGTAAGGATCTTCGCCGGAGCCCTCGGCGATGCGCCCCCAGCGCGGCTCGTGCGTGACGTCCATCATCGGCGCGTAGGTCCAGTGGATGCCGCTGCGCCGGGCTTCCTTCGCGGCGACCGTCGCGTCGGCGGTCGGCACGCCAGGATCGAAGCTCGCCCCCTGGGCCAGCGGGATCGGGAAGTTCGTGGTGTAGCCGTGGATCACGTCGAGGCCGAAGATCAGCGGGATCCGCAACCGGGTCTGCTCGACGGCGATCTTCTGCAGCGCGTTGAGCTTCGCGGCACCCACCACGGAGAACACCCCGCCGAGCTGCCCGGTCGCGAGGGACGTCCGCGCGAGGTCTTCGGTGCCGACCAGCTGGAGCTGCCCGAGCTTCTCGGCGAGAGTCATCTTCCTCAGCAGGTCCTCGACCCGCGGGTTCCGTTCGGGCCGGGCCGCGGGGTCCGCCGCGGCGGGCGGGGCGAGCGCCGTGGCGGCTCCCCCGGCGGCGAGGAGACCGCCGACTCCGGCGAGCAGGCTCCGCCGGTTGACGCCGTCGGCGGACGGCGAAGCGACTGCTTGGCTCTCGGGCTGTTCCATGGCGGGGACCCTTTCGCGAGAGAACGAGGGCCGTCAGCATAAGCACGATCGGCACCTGCCGACCGGTTGGTTTTTCCTCCCCGCGCACGCTTGTGGTCCGGCCACGGGAGTCCTACGGTCGGATGCAGACCGACACGTGGAGGGGGCACCGTGCGGGCGTTCGGAGCTGTCCTGGCAAGCACTCTTCTGGCAAGCACCGTCCTGCTGACCGGCGCGGCTCCCGCCCTCGCGGACGCGACGTGGTCGCCGTCCCCGATCGCTTGGACGACCTGTCCGGACGACCCGGACAACCCCGGCGTTCCCGACGGCGAATGCGGCACGCTCCGGGTGCCGCTCGACTGGGACCGGCCGCAGGGGCCGTCGATCGGCCTCGCGGTGGCCCGGCACCGCGCCACCGACCCGGCGCACCGCGTCGGCGTGCTCATGGCCGACGCCGGCGGCCCCGGCTCGTCCGGCGCGGAGATCCCGCTGTCCCCCGGCTACTTCGGCGCGGAGGTCGAGGCCCGGTTCGACGTCGTGGGCTTCGACCTGCGCGGGACCGGCAACAGCGGGCGCATCGACTGCGACTTCCCGGCGGGCGCGCCCGACAACGAGCCCGCCGATCGGGCGCGGTTCGAGGAGCTGCGCGCGTTCGACCGCCAGGTGGTCACCGACTGCCGAGCCCGGAACCTGCCGGTCTTCGACCACGCCGACACCGCCACCAACGCCCGCGACCTGGATGCGGTCCGCCGCGCGCTGGGCGAAGACAAGATCAGCTTCCACGGTGCCTCCTACGGCACGCTGCTCGGCCAGCAGTACGCCGAGCGGTACGGCGACCACGTCCGCGCGATGGTGCTGGACGGCATCATCGACCACAGCGTCGATCTCGAGCACTTCGTGGGTGACCGGGCCGCCGCCGTGGACGAGCTGTTCGGGCAGTTCACCGCGTGGTGCGCCGCCACCACGACGTGCGCGCTGCACGGCCGGGACGTCCTCGCGACCTGGCGTCAGGCTCAGGCCGCCGCCGACGCGATGCCGTTCCCGCACAACTGGTTGCGCGATCAGGTGTACCAGGACATGCGCGTCCCGGACTGGGACGACGTGGGCCAGGTGATCGCCGACACCGCGGCCGCCCGCTCGCCGGTGCGGGCCGAGTTCGTGCCCAACTACCCGTCGATCCGGCTGGCCGTCGTCTGCCAGGACTTCGACCTGCGGATGCGGAGCTTCACGCAGTACTCGGCGATGTACGCCGAAGAGCTGCGCCGGTCGCCGATCATGCGCGGCAGCACGATCGGCCACGACGAAGCGACCGCCTGCCTCGGCGTCGCCGGCCCGCCCGCGAACCCGCCGCACCGGCTGAACGTCTCGAAAGCGCCGCGGATCCTGCTGCTCAGCAGCCGCTACGACCCGGCGACGCCGTACGCCTGGGCGGTCAACGTCCACCGCCAGGCGCCGGCGAACACGACGCTGCTGACCTACGAAGGCTCGGGGCACGGGGCCTACCGGCGCACGCCCTGCACCCGGGCGGCGGTGGACGGCTACCTGCTGACGCTGAAGACACCCCACCACGACTTCGGCTGTCCCGCCTGATCCACCGCCACCCGGTCCGGCTCAGCCCAGGTGCGAGCTGATCACCGGGTAGTCGTTGCCGACGTTGGTGTAAACGCCCGGGAAGTCCTTGCGGGCACAGCCTTCGCCCCACGAGACGATGCCGGCTAGCTTGCCGTCGACGTAGGCCGGGCCACCGGAGTCGCCCTGGCAGGAGTCCTTGCCGCCTTCGGGCACGCCCGCGCAGAACATCGACGCCTTGTCGTACTTCGCCCCACCGGTGCTGTACTTCTGCGCGCAGGTGGCGTTGTCCACCACCGGGACCGACACCTTGAGCAGCGTGTCGGAGACGTCGCCGCCCTCGGACGTCGTGCCCCAGCCGACCACCGTGACGTCCTTGCCGGCCTGGTAGGCGGCGTCATCGGCCGACTGCACCAGCGTGGCCGGCTCGTACGGCAGGTCCTTGTCGAGCGTCAGCACGGAGTTGTCGTGCTGCATGCCGCTCAGGTCGAAGTCCGGGTTCTGCCAGACGTCGCTCACGCCGGCTTTCGTGCCGGAGCTGTCGCTGAACTTCGTCTGCCCGCCGATGATCTCCATCTGCGACGCTTCGACGCCGTCGGTGCAGTGCGCGGCGGTCAGCACCTTGTTCTTCGCGACCAGGGTGCCGGCGCAGTGCTGCGCGCCGTTGACGTTGAAGATCACGGTGGCCGGGAACTCGTCGATCGTGGTCGGCGTACCGCCCACGATCCGCGGATCACCGGCCGACGCACCGGGTGCGGCGACGACGGCGAAGGCTGCGGCCGCGGCGAGGACCATCGCCGCTCGTCGGACCACGGAACGTCCGTCTACCTGCATGAACATCTCCCTTCGGGGACCTGGAAGCTGGTACCCGGGAGCAGACCAGACCGGCCGTGGTCGCGGTTAGCTACGAAAGTCGCTTCCTGACAAGTTGGGAACGTTGGTTGGTTTTTGTCCGACACGAGTGGCGGACCGGCGGCATACGCGGTAGCCGCTGTCAATCCTTGACATGACGCCAACAGGGACTTACCGTTTTCCCACGCCGCCGGGTTGTCCAGACCATTACATCGTGAAAGGACACCTCGATGCGCGTGCGTTCCCTGCTCGTCCTGCTGGCGGTTCCGGCCCTGGCCGCCGCCACCGCCCTCCCCGCGCTGGCAGCCGACCCGTCGGTGGCCCCGGGTGGCAACTTCGACCTGGGGATCTGGCAGCTGCAGGAGCCGGTCGGCTCCCCCGGGTCGCCGACCACCATCTCCTCGTCCCGCCTGAAGGGCGCGAACGGCTTCCAGGACAGCTACTTCTACACCGACACCCGCGACGGCGCGATGACCTTCTGGGCGCCGGAAAAGGGCGTCACCACCCCGAACTCGAACTACGCGCGGTCCGAGCTGCGCGAGATGAACCGCGACGGCTCGGCGGCGAACTGGTCGCTGAGCGGATCCCACAAGCTCGACGCGACGCTGCGGGTGGTGTCGGTGACGTCGAACGTATGCGTGGGCCAGGTCCACCTGGGCACGGGCGGATCGTCGACGAAACCGTTGCTGGAGCTGTACTACCACTCGAACGGCGACATCGTCCTGGGCACGGAGAACTCCCCCGACGGCGGCCAGACGGCGCACACGGTCGGGCACGTGTCGATCGGCAAGACCTGGACGTACTCGATCGGCATCTCCGGCGGCAACACCATCGACCTGACGGTCAACGGCAGCGTCACCCACTATTCGATCCCGTCGTCGTTCAAGGCGTACAAGCAGTACTTCAAGGCGGGCTCGTACAACCAGTCGTCGTCGAGCAGCACGACCAAGGGCGCGCGGGTCGCGTTCTACGGATTGACCGTTTCGCACGGCTGATGCGTTTCGGCCCGGTGGCCGCCAACACCGGGCCGGCAGTGCCTTCAGCGCCAGCCCAGCTCCGGGGCCACGTGGGTGAGGATGCTCTCCAGCACGTGGGCGTTGTAGTCGACGCCGAGCTGGTTCGGGATCGTCAGCAGCAAGGTGTCCGCGGCCTGGACGGCCTCGTCCTCCTCGAGCTCACGCACCAGCTCGTCCGGTTCGGCGGCGTAGGAACGCCCGAAGATCGCCCGGGTGTTCTCGTCGATCATGCCGACCTGGTCGCGCGAGTGGCGGTCGCCGCCGAAGTACGCGCGGTCCTGGTCGTTCGTCAGCGCGAAGATGCTGCGGCTGACCGACACGCGCGGCTCCCGCTCGTGGCCGGCCTCCTTCCACGCTTCCCGGTACGCCTCGATCTGCTTGCGCTGCTGGACGTGGAGCGGCTCGCCCGTCTCGTCGTCCTTGAGCGTGGAGCTCTGCAGGTTCATGCCCAGCTTCGCCGCCCACACGCTCGTGGCGTTCGAGCTCGACCCCCACCAGATGCGGTCCCGCAGCCCCTCCGAGTGCGGCTCGAGCCGCAGGAGCCCGGGCGGGTTGGCGAACATCGGCCGCGGGTTCGGCTGCGCGAAGCCCTCGCCGTCGAGCAGCTTGAGGAAGACCTCGGTGTGCTGCCGGGCCATGTCGGCGTCGGTCTCGCCGTCGGCCGGGGCGTACCCGAAGTAGCGCCAGCCCTCGATCACCTGCTCGGGGGACCCCCGGCTGATGCCGAGCTGGAGCCGGCCGCCGGAGATGAGGTCGGCCGCGCCGGCGTCCTCGACCATGTACAGCGGGTTCTCGTAGCGCATGTCGATCACGCCGGTGCCGAGCTCGATCTTCGACGTGCGCGCCCCGATCGCCGACAGCAGCGGGAACGGGCTCGCCGCTTGCCGCGCGAAGTGGTGCACGCGGAAGTACGCGCCGTCGACGCCGAGCTCCTCGGCCGCGACCGCCAGGTCGATCGACTGGTGCAGGAAGTCGGCGGCGGAGCGGGTCTCGGAGTGCGGGCTCGCCGACCAGTGGCCGAACGAGAGGAAGCCGATCTTTTTCACACCTCTCCCAGCGTCCGGCGGGCGCGAATGATTCCCCGGTGTGAGCGAACCGGCCGCCGCCGCACCCCGCGCGCGGCGGCGGCCGTGCCCGCGCAGGTCAGCCGCAGTGCTCGGAGCGCTCCTGGTCGGTCATCGGCGCGGTGTGCTGCGTGATGTCCCCGGTCGAGCCGGGCACCGGGCCGTCCGCGTCGAAGTCCTGGTACCAGATGTAATGATCGTCGAACTTGTCCGGGAAATGCACCCGTCGTGTCGGGCCAGTTCACCGTGCTGCGCTGCAAATCGCCGGTGCGGTTGAAGGCCGCTTCGCCGACCTGGTGCCCGGCCCCGGTGTGCTCCTCCGGCGGACCGGACGGGTGGAACACGCACGAGCACGAGTCCCGCGGCAGGACCCGACGTTGCCGGTGTTCTCCTGAACGGCCCGTCGCGGTCGCCGCCGAGGTCGAACTGCCAGTTGACCCAGCCGTCCTTCTTGCACAGTTCGGGTCCGGTGATCGTCAGCGAGTTCCCGGTGTAGTCGGGACCGTCGAAGAACGTGCCCTGCACGACCTGTCCGTCCGCCTCCGCGACCGCCGCCGAGCGCTGCAGGCCCGAAGACCAGTGCTGCACACCGGTTTCCGAATTCAACACGCAGTGGCGGGTGCCCATCGGACTTCGGGGTCTGCCTGAATCCCCTGAGGAATCCGGCGCCGGACTGCGCGCGAATGGGAGCCGGGGTACAGTACGCCGTCCGCGTCAGGCTCGGGCCGATAGAATCGGACTGTGACGCTGACCGACGACGAGACGCAGATGGTGGCCTTGACCGCGGAGTTCGTCGACGAGCGCGTCCGCCCTCGCGTCCGCGAATTCGAGGCCGACGACATCTACCCCGCCGAGTTGATCGACGAGATGAAGGCGCTCGGCTTCTTCGGCCTGCTGGCCCCGGCCGAACACGGCGGTGTCGACGTCAGCACCGCGTGTTTCGCCCGGGTCACCGAAGAGCTCGCCCGCGGCTGGATGAGCCTCGCCGGCGCCATCGGCGGGCACTCCGTGATCACGTACCTGATCAAGACGTTCGGCACGCCCGGCCAACGCGAAAAGTACCTGCCCGCCATGGCCGGCGGCACCGTCCGCGCCACGATGGCGCTGACCGAGCCCGGCGGCGGCAGCGACCTGCAGGCCATGCGCACCCACGCCGTCCCCGACGGCGACGGCTGGTCGATCACCGGGTCCAAGACGTGGATCTCCAACGCCGCCCACTCCGGGCTGATCGGCCTGCTCTGCGTCACCGACCGTGACGCCTCGCCGGCCCACCGCGGCATGAGCGTCCTGCTGGTCGAGCCCGGCGACGGCCTGACCGTCTCCCCCAAGCTGCCCAAGCTCGGCTACCGCGGGATCGAAGCTTGCGAGCTGGTCTTCGACGGGATGCCGGTGCCCGGCGACGCTGTGCTGGGCGGGACGCCGCACGACGGCTGGGCGCAGATGATGCGCGGCCTGGAGGTCGGCCGCGTCCAGGTCGCCGCCCGCGCGGTGGGCGTCGGGCAGGCCGCCCTGGACGACGCCGTGAAGTACGCGCAGGAACGCGAGTCGTTCGGCAAGCCCATCTGGCAGCACCAGTCGGTCGGCAACCTGCTCGCCGACATGGCCACCAAGGTGCGCGCGGCCCGCCTGCTCACCCTGGACGCCGCCGGGCAGCTCGACGCCGGGGAGCGCGCCGACCTGGAGGCCGGGATGGCCAAGCTGTTCGCCTCGGAGGCCGCGATGCAGGTGGCGCTGGACGCGATCCGCGTCCACGGCGGCTACGGCTACTCGAAGGAATACGACGTCGAACGCTATTTCCGCGACGCGCCGCTGATGATCGTCGGCGAGGGCACCAACGAGATTCAACGCACCGTCATCGCCGCCCAGCTCATCGCGCGCAACCCGATCCGGCTAACCTGATCATGACCCTGAACATGACCCTGAACATGAAAACCCGGCCGGGTGACACGCCGGTCATAACTTGACTCATTCCAGAGAAGCCCCCTAGGGTGACCGGAGTGATGACCGACTTCGAGACGCAGCTGCGGGCGGTCTCGTTGCGGGTGACGCGGCCTCGGCTGGCCGTGCTCACCGCGTTGCGGGACCACCCGCACGTGGACACCGAGACGGTGATCGAGCTGGTGCGGGCCGAGCACCCGACGGTGTCGCACCAGACGATCTACGACGTCCTGCGGGCGCTCACCGACACCGGCCTGGTGCGGCGCATCCAACCCGCGGGCGCGACCGCGCGGTACGAGTCCCGGGTCGGGGACAACCACCACCACGTCGTGTGCCGCACCTGCGGCGCGATCGCGGACGTCGACTGCGCCGTCGGCCACACCCCGTGCCTGACCGCCTCGGACGACCACGGTTTCGTGATCGACCAGGCGGAGGTCGTGTACTGGGGCACCTGCCCCGACTGTGCGGCCGACGCGAACATCCCCATGATTGCCGGTTCGGAAGGAAGTAGATGAGCAACACCCAGGACAACGCCCAGTCCAGCGCTCAAGGCGTGGACGAGAAGGCGGCGGCCGGCTGCCCGGTCGCACACGACTCGGTGACCTCGCACGGCAGCGAGAGCGAGAACCCGGCGATCGATTCGCCGACTCCGAAGACGGGCGGCCGTCCGCGCGGCATCAAGGACTGGTGGCCCAACCAGCTCGACCTGACCGTGCTGCACGCGCACTCGTCGAAGAGCAACCCCCTGGGCGAGAAGTTCGCCTACGCCAAGGAGTTCGCGAAGCTCGACGTCGAGGCCCTCAAGCGCGACATCAGCGAGGTGCTCACCACCTCGCAGGACTGGTGGCCGGCGGACTTCGGTCACTACGGCGGCCTGATGATCCGGATGAGCTGGCACGCCGCCGGCACCTACCGCATCCACGACGGCCGCGGCGGCGCCGGTGACGGCGGTCAGCGCTTCGCCCCGCTGAACAGCTGGCCCGACAACGCCAACCTGGACAAGGCGCGCCGCCTGCTGTGGCCGGTCAAGCAGAAGTACGGCCAGAAGATCTCGTGGGCCGACCTGCTGGTGCTGGCCGGCAACGTCGCCCTGGAGTCGATGGGCTTCGAGACCTTCGGCTTCGGCTTCGGCCGCGTCGACACCTGGGAGCCCGAAGAGATCTTCTGGGGTCCCGAGGACGCCTGGCTCGGCGACGAGCGCTACGCGACCGACAGCGAGATGGTGCCCGAGCTCGGCGCGACCGAGATGGGCCTCATCTACGTCAACCCCGAGGGTCCCCGCGGCAGCGCGGACTTCGAGGCGGCGGCCCACTTCATCCGGGAGACCTTCGCCCGGATGGCGATGAACGACGAGGAGACCGTCGCCCTCATCGCCGGCGGCCACACCTTCGGCAAGACCCACGGCGCCGGTATCGCCGACGACCACGTGGGCCCGGAGCCCGAAGGCGCGCAGCTGGAGTCGCAGGGCCTCGGCTGGCTGAGCACCCACGGCACCGGCAAGGGCCCCGACACGATCACCAGTGGCCTCGAGGTGACG
Organism: Amycolatopsis sp. NPDC051061; assembly: GCF_040682935.1. Taxonomy (NCBI): domain Bacteria; kingdom Bacillati; phylum Actinomycetota; class Actinomycetes; order Pseudonocardiales; family Pseudonocardiaceae; genus Amycolatopsis; species Amycolatopsis sp. NPDC051061. The sequence continues at coordinate 4,071 of NZ_JBFBBZ010000073.1, read as the reverse complement.
TGGACGGACAAGCCGACCGAGTGGAGCAACCGCTTCTTCGAGATCCTCTTCGCCTACGAGTGGGAGCTCACCACGAGCCCGGGCGGCGCCAAGCAGTACGTCGCCAAGGACGCGCCGGAGATCATCCCGGACGCTTACGACCCGAACAAGAAGCACAAGCCGACGATGCTCACGACGGACCTGTCGCTGCGCTTCGACCCGGTCTACGGCCCGATTTCGCGCCGCTTCCTGGAGCACCCGGACGAGTTCGCGCTGGCGTTCGCCAAGGCGTGGTACAAGCTGCTGCACCGCGACATGGGCCCGGCCAGCCGCTTCCTCGGCCCGTGGGTCGCCGAGCCGCAGCTGTGGCAGGACCCGGTGCCGGCCGTCGAGGGTGACCTCGTGGGCGACGCCGACATCACCGCCCTCAAGGCGAAGGTGCTCGACTCCGGTCTCACCGTCGGCCAGCTGGTCGGCACGGCGTGGGCGTCGGCCGCGAGCTTCCGCTCCACCGACAAGCGCGGCGGCGCGAACGGTGCCCGCATCCGCCTCGAGCCGCAGCGGAGCTGGGAAGTCAACCAGCCCGAGCAGCTCGCGACGGTCCTTTCGACCCTGGAAGGCATCCAGCGCGAGTTCAACGAGGCGGGCGGCGCGCAGATCTCGCTGGCCGACCTGATCGTGCTGGCGGGCTCGGCGGCCGTCGAGAAGGCGGCGCGCGACGCCGGCGTCGAGACGACGGTGCCGTTCCACCCGGGCCGCACGGACGCGACCCAGGAGCAGACGGACACGGACTCGTTCAAGGTGCTCGAGCCGCGCGCCGACGGGTTCCGCAACTACCTGCGGGCGGGCGAGAAGCTCCCGCCGGAGACGCTCCTGGTCGACCGCGCGTACATGCTCAACCTGTCGGCCCCGGAGACAACGGTCCTGGTCGGCGGCCTGCGTGCCCTGATCGGCGGCAAGCACGGGGTCCTGACGGACCAGCCGGGCGTGCTCACCAACGACTTCTTCGCGAACCTGCTTTCGCCGGGAACGCGCTGGAAGGCGTCGGAGTCCGAGGAGAACGTGTACGAGATCGTGGACGTGAGCACGGACAAGCCGAAGTGGACCGCGACCGCGGTCGACCTGGTGTTCGGCGCGAACTCCCAGCTGCGGGCGTTGGCCGAGGTGTACGCAAGCGACGACGCGCGCGAGCGTTTCGTGTCGGACTTCGTGGCGGCTTGGACGAAGGTCATGGAGCTGGACCGGTTCGACCTGGTTTGATTTTGATTCGCTGACGGGCCCGGCCGATCGCCATGATCGGCCGGGCCCGTTCGTCTCCGAAACAGCCGGGCCCGTACGGGCGTCCGCAATAGGCCGTCCGGTTGAGATAGCACGTCAGCGGTTGTCCCGGTGGGTACTCCTGGGATATCCCGTTACTTCCGGAGGGTGCGGGAGGGGGCGGGGTGACGTCGTGGAGTGGCTCTGACTACCCGAGCTCCCTGGCGTTCCTCATCGACTGCCTGGAGCAGATCCCGTCGCTGCGCGACCCCGGCAGCCGGCGCCTCTGTCTGGAACTGCTGGCCGATCACCTCGGGATGCCGCTGGTCGTCGAGGAGCTGCCGACCACCCGGGCCTGCCTGATCGGCATCGTGCAGGCCTGCCGGCGGCAGCACCCGCGGGCGCTCTCGGCCTTCGTCGACGCCGTCGAGCAGATGGAGCCCGGGTCGATCCCCGTGCTGCGAGCCCGGTCCGCCGTCGAGGACATGGCCACCCTCGACCTCGTCACCGAATACGATCGCCGGGAACTGCTGAACCTGCTGGGCGAAAACCCCAGCAGCCGGCTCGCCGAGCTCGTCCGCGCGGCCGCCGGGCCCGCCGCCGAGCTGACCTCGGCCGACCACCGTCCGGCCGATGCGCTCGCCACGCTCGAACGGATGAACGCGCAGCCGGACGGCATTCCGCCCTTGCTGCTGTTCGTCGAGTACCTCGCGGCCGCCGCCGACGACCAGCGGGCCGAAGGCCTGCGCGACTGGAACGACCGGCAGGCCGCGCGCCTGAACCTGACCGAGCAGATCACCGCCGTGCGACTCGCTCAGCCCGCCGAACCCGCGCCGCCGAAGGAGGTTGTCGCCTATCTCGTCGTCCGCATCGAGCCGGACCTGCTCGACACCGGCATGCTCGTCGTCGTGCACTGGCGGCACAACGATCCGACCGGCTGGCGGCCGCGGCGCAGCGATCCGTTCACCGGCGACCTCGACGCCGTCCGCGCGCACGTGGCCGACCTCGTCGCCGAGGCCGAGACCGGCTGGGCCACCGACGCCACGGCGATCCGGATCGAGTTCCTGCTCCCGTATTCGCTGCTGAACCTGCCCGTCGACCAGTGGGACCTGGAGGCGGGCAGCTCGCTTCCCCGCCCACTGGGCCTGCACTACCCGGTCGTCGTCCGCAGCCTCGACCGCGCGCGCTCGCCCCGCTGGCACCGGGAATGGCGGCGCCGCTGGGACCTGCTCAAGAAGGTGCCCGCCGGCCTGACGACGCCCGAAGAGCACTGGCTGTGGAGCGACGGCGCGAAACGGCGGCACCTCACCGCGCTCGACGCGAAACTGGCCGAGCAGAAGAAGGTCGTTTCGCTCGTGCTGCGTTCGGTGCCGGACAGCGCGGATCCCGGCGAGGTGCTGGTCGGGGTCCGGACCGGGATCCCGGTGATGATCTGGCACCGCACCGAAGCCGCCCGCTCGGCGTTCGAGGCGGAGATCAAGTCCCTGCGCGACTTCCTGCCCGAGCTCGTCGAGCACCTGCGCCTGCTGCGCAGCCGGGCCCGGCAGGTGGCCCGGCCCGATTCCCACGTGGGCAGCCGGATCTCCCTCCTGTGGGACGACCCGGACAGGCCCGTCGAGCCGCAGGATCCGCCCGCGGCCCCGATCGAGGAGGTGCCCGCCCGATGAGCGGTGCCGAGATCCCGCCATGGTGCGTCTACCGCGGTCACGGGCTGCCGCCACCGGCCGGTGAGGACGCCCCCGAGCTGCCCGCACCGCCCAGCTGGCGCACCTTCGACGGCGGGCCGGCGCTGCCGGTCCCCTCGGTGGCCGACGCCGAGTTCGTCCGCCGGCTCGGGGTGCCGGCCGTGGCCTCGGCCCGGGACGCGACGCTCGAAGAGGTCCTGACCGTGAACGCCGCGTTGTACCTGCGGCGCCCGCTGCTGGTCACCGGCAACCCCGGCACCGGGAAGTCCAGCCTGGCCTACAAGATCGCGCGGGAGCTGGGGCTCGGCCCGGTGCTGCGCTGGCCCATCAGCAGCCGCACCGTGTCCCGTGACGGGCAGTGGACCTACGACGCCATCGGCCGGGTCCAGGCCGCGGCGACCGAGGAGGGCGCGGACATCGGCGGGTTCGTCCGCCTCGGCCCGCTCGGCACCGCACTGCTCCCCTACGACCGGCCGCGCGTGCTCCTGATCGACGAGCTCGACAAGTCGGACATCGACCTGCCCAACGACCTGCTGGCCGTCTTCGAAGACGGCGACTTCGAAATCCAGCCGCTGGCCCGGATCGCCGCCACCCAGGCCGAAGTCACCGTCTTCACGCACGACCGCGGCGGCCGGGCGACGGTGCGCGAAGGACACGTGCGGTGCCGCGCCTTCCCGATCGTGGTGGTGACGAGCAACGGCGAGCGGGACTTCCCGCCCGCGTTCCTCCGCCGCTGCCTGCGGCTCGACATGCCGCAGCCCGGCTTCGAGCAGCTCGTGAGCATGGTCGCCGCGCACTTCCGCGACGTGCCGCCCCGCAGCGACGACCTGATCCACGAGTTCCTCGCCAGCAGCGGGCAGGAAGGCGGCCTCGCCAACGACCAGCTGCTCAACGCCCTGCACCTCACGACTTCGGGAGCGCACCAGCACGACGCGAACTGGGAGGTGCTGCGCGACACCCTGTGGCGGCGGCTCAACGTCCGGGGAACGGACTGAGGGATGGCCGACCCGGTCGACCGCCTCGCCACCGAGGCCCTCAGCGCGGACGAGATCGCCGACGCGGTCTGGCTCGCCGCCCGCATCGCGGCGAGCGAGCCACCGCGTCCGGAAACCGAGCCGCGTCCCGAACGCCCGCCGCCCCGGCGCGAACC
>NZ_JBFBBZ010000072.1:0-38542 GCF_040682935.1 Amycolatopsis sp. NPDC051061 | reverse complement strand
GAGCAGCAGCGCGGAGACGGCGATGAGGAGGGCGCGGCGCGGCATCGCCTCAGCCCTCGCCGGCGAGGCTGCCGTCGCCGGTCTGCGGGGCACCGGCGGGGATGACGACGACCTGCCCGGGCCCGGTCGGGCGCGGCGGCGCCTCGGGGGCGCGTTCCTTCGAGGGGCCGCAGGTGACGGACGCGAGCTTGACGTCGCCGCTGCCGAGCGCGCCGGTGGTCTTGCCGCCGAGCAGCTTGACGTGCAGGGCCGTCACTTCGAGGGAGCCGTCGTAGCGTTGGAGCTGCTCATTGACGATCACCTCGGCGACGCCGGGGATGCCCAGCTTCCGGTTGGGCGAGGTGGCGGCGGGCAGGGTGCCGAGCCGGCCGAGGTCGACGCCGGCGAGGTCACTGCTGCCGGTGACGTGCCCGTCGGCCGACGCGCAGCGCGCGCTGATCAGCCGGATCGACGGCACACGCCCGGCGGCCGCGGCGAGCAGGGGCAGCGTCACTTCGGCGAGGCTCGCCTTGGCGGCCACGGACCCGGCACCGTCGACGACCGCGCTGCTGATGGCTTTCGCGGTGACGAGCCCCTTGAGCGGGACGTCGGCGACGCTCGCCTCGGCGGGGCCGGCGCTGCTCGACTTCGCCAGCTGCCCGGTGTCGACGGTGCTGCCCTGGCCGTCGGTGAGGACCCCGGGCAGCAGGGAGACACTCGCCGACGCGCCGAAGGCGGACCCGGCGACGGCGTCGCCGGCGGTGGCGACGCCGGTGGAGCCGGCGAGAACGGCGACGGTCACCCCGGCCAGGCTCCCGGCTCGGAGCAGGGTCGTGCGCATGAAGAAGTCCTTTCGCCGCAAGGGAAAACGGGGAGACGCCGCATCGGGACGGGACCCGGCGGCGAGGGAAGCCCGGCCACGCTATCAAAATCGCCAGGTGGGGCAAGGATTCCTTGCGGCGACGAGGATTCCGGTGGTGTGCGAAACGTGATCTTCCGGTTCGAGGACAACTCGATGCGGTCACGCGCCGGCTCGGGTTTCCACGATCTGCCGACGCGGAGTAGTACGCATTGCGGCATTCGAGGAGGTTCAGCGGGGATCAGACACGGACGAGTGATTACCTGGACGGGCGCCGGCGAACACGTAGAGTCATGTGACCACCACGGTTCACCGGCGCCCGGCCGAGGGATCTCAAGCCCGGTAGGGGCCGTGGTTCCCGAGGTCCGGGCTGACCCGCGGCGACGGACCGCTCTGCCCGGGCACCGGCGTCACGGTCGTCTGCTCGATCGGGGCCTCGGCGACCGGCTGCACGTACACCTCGGCCGGCCGGTCGATCTCCCGTTCGTAGTGGGATTCGACGATCGTGTCCTGGCGGCGGCGCCCGAGCACCGCCAGGGTCAGCGCGTGGGCCACCGCCAGCAGCAACAGGAACACGCCCAGCCGGCCGACCAGCGCGGCCGTCGAGCCCGACCAGCCCGGGCCCACCACCGACAGCAGGGCCAGCACGCCGAACGCGACCAGGTGGAAGACCGTCACCACCATCCACGCCATCGAGCCGGTCCCTTCACCGCCGTCCGGGCCGCTCAAGTAGCGGCGGCCGCCGCGGTAGAGGATCTGGCCGTCGGCGATCACGAAGATCAGGCCGATGATCAGGAACCCCGGGAGTTCGTTGTCGGGCATCGTCTCCTCCTCGTTTCCGAGGGGGTACCCGGGGACGGCGGCGGGATGGGGCGCTTCACCGGATCGAGCGACCACCGTCCTGGAGGAACTCCAGGTTTACGATCAGGATCATGCGATTCGCCATCAAGACCTCGCCCCAGGACACCGTCTGGGCGGACATGCTCGCGGTGTGGCAGGCCGCCGACGAGATCGACCTGTTCGAGTCCGGCTGGACCTTCGACCACTTCTACCCCATTTTCTCCGATCCGACCGGGCCGTGCCTCGAAGGCTGGGTCACGCTCACCGCGCTCGCGCAGGCCACCCGGCGGCTGCGGCTGGGCACGCTCGTCAGCGGGATCCACTACCGCCACCCGGCGCTGCTCGCGAACATGGCCGCGACGCTCGACATCGTTTCGGGCGGACGGCTGGAGATCGGCATCGGCGCCGGCTGGAACGAAGAGGAGTCCGGCGCGTACGGCATGCGGCTCGGCTCGGTCAAGGAACGCAGCGACCGCTTCGAGGAGGGCTGCGAGGTGCTCGTCGGCCTGCTGACCCAGGAGACGACGACGTTCCAGGGTGAGCACTACCAGCTGACCGACGCCCGCTGCGAACCGAAGGGCGTGCAGAAGCCGCACCCGCCGATCTGCATCGGCGGCAGCGGCGAGAAGCGCACCCTGCGCACGGCCGCGAAGTACGCCCAGCACTGGAACTTCGTCGGCGGCACGCCCGAGGAGTTCGCCCACAAGCGCGACGTGCTGCACCGCCACTGCGCGGACATCGGCCGCGACCCGGGCGAGATCACGCTGTCCTCGCACGTCCGCCTCGGTCCGGACGGCGACTACGCCAAGGTCGCGGCCGAAGCGGAGGCACTCGGCGAAGCGGGCCTCGATCTGGCGATCGTCTACCTGCCGCCGCCGCACACCCCGGCCGTGCTGGAGCCGCTGGCGAAAGCGCTCGAGCCACTGCGCTGAGCGGATCTCACCCGGGCGTGCGGAGTGGACCACCCGGCCGAGTTGCCGCGAATTGCGCTACCCCGGAACCGGTGGCAGCGTCGGGAAACCGAACTGATTTCCCGCCACGGATCCAGGAGCCGCGCATGACCACCACCGAAATGCCCGCCGTCCACGAATGCACCGTCAGCGGTTGTTCCTACAACCACGACGGCTGCCACGCCTTCGCCATCACCGTCGGCGGGGACAACGGTTCCGCGGACTGCGGCACCTTCGTCCCGCTGAACACGAAGGGCGGCCTCGACCGCGTCGTGGCCCAGGTGGGTGCCTGCTCGCGGGCCGACTGCCGGCACAACTCCTCGCTGGAGTGCACGGCTTCGAGCGTCCGGGTCGGCCCGGGCGAGGGCGGGCACTCCGCCAACTGCCTCACCTTCACGAAGTAGTGCTCGGCGTACGCGGCGCCGGTCGGCTCCCGACCGGCGCCGCGGCGCGCCGCCGCACCAGGTGCAACCCGACGGCGGCCACCGCGCCCACCGCCGTGATGACTCCGGTCGCCACCGGGCTGAGGGATTTCGACAGGCTCGGCGCCGTGCTCGGCCCGAGGAGCCAGACGGCGAGCGGGACCACGTAGCCCGCCGCCATCAAGCCGCTCCACCAGCGGGCCGCGCGGGACCGCGGGGCGCGGGACCGCGGGGTGCGGGCCAGCACGATCGCGACCGGGATGCCGGCGAGCAACGCGAACTGGCCGAGAACCATGACCGGGAACGCCCACGCCGCGACGAGCACGGCCTTCGACGGGCGAGTGGGTGCAGACATCGCATTCTCCTTCGAGATCAGCAGTGACGGGCTTCGGCGGCGGTCTTGAGGTCGGCCAGCCAGCGGTCGAGGCCGGGCGCGAGGTACTTGATGGCCGTGGCGGGGTCGGCCTCGATCTGGGCGCCCGTCCAGCTCTCTTCCGTGCGGACGACGACGCCGCCCCGGACCGGCGTGAACGTCCAGACGTGGACGCCCCGGTCGATGCGCAGGCCGTCGCCGATCGCCGGACCGGTCCAGCGGATGCACCGCTCGGCCTGCACCTGCCCGACGGTGGACGTGATGACGAGCGTCGTGGCGGGGGACGAGGGCGTCGCCGGGGCCGGCGTCGTCCAGCGGAACCGCGAGCCCGGCTGCAGGGGACCCGGATCCAGCCGCTGCACGCTGATGACCGCGGCCTGCCAGGCCGGCCACTCTGCCACGCCGATCTGCACCTGCCAGACGGTGCTCGGGGACGCCTTGACGAACGTCTCGGTCCGGTGGTGCAGCTGGGCGGTGGGATCGATGCCCTGACCGCGGCAGGTCAGCGGGCTCGCGGTGGCCGCGTCCGCCGGGGCAGCGGCGATGAGGGCCGCGGCGGCCAAGGGAACGGCGAGCAGGGCGGACCGCAGCCGGGTGGTCTCGAACATGGCGCTTCTCCTCGGTTAGTTAGTGGCTCTTGCTGTAGTTAGAAGCTATAACGCACCATGGCTTAGTGTCAATAAGAAAAGTGATAGCCTCTAACCAGTCGGGAAGGAGCCGCTCATGGTGGACGCAGGGCCGAGCTCACGCGAGCGCTACCGCGCGCAGGTGCGCGCGGAGATCAAGCAGCACGCGTGGGCGCAGATCGCCGAGGCGGGCGTACCGGCCTTGTCTCTCAACGCCATCGCCAAGAAGGTGGGGATGAGCGGGCCGGCCCTCTACCGGTACTTCGCGAACCGGGACGAGCTGATCACCGCGCTCATCCGCGACGCGTACCGCAGCGTCGCCGACACTGTCCGCGCGGCCCACGAAGGCGGGGCGGACCTGGCCGGCCTGGCGCACGTGATCCGGGACTGGGCCCGCGAAGACCCCCAGCGGTACTTCCTGATCTACGGCACGCCCGTCCCCGGTTACCACGCCCCCGACGACACCACGGCGATCTCGCACGAGGTGATGGCGGTGCTCATCGAAGCCTGCGGCGTGCCGGCAACCGGCGGCCCGGTGACCCCGTTCGACACCCACCTGGACGACCACCGCGAGTGGGCGGGCGACCACCCGGCCCCCGCGGCGGTGCTGCACCGCGCGCTGTCGTTCTGGACGCGCCTGCACGGCGCGCTCTCCCTCGAGCTGGCCGGCCACTTCGCCGGCATGCGGTTCGACCCCGGCCTGCTGATCGACGAGGAGATCACCGGTTTGGCCCCGGGATCGGACGGGTAGCCGCACCGGCATGCCCGGACGCGAAGACCTGCCCAGCACGCTGCTGCGATCGCCGCGCAAGGCGCAGGACACGTGGGTGGCCGCGCACGACTCGGCGTTGCGCACCTACGGACCCGGCCGGCGCGCCCAGCAGACGGCGTACTCGGCGTTGAAGCACTCCTTCGAGAAGGTCGGCGACCACTGGGAGCCCAAGCCCGAGCGCGGCCCGTCGGACGAGCAGGCCGCCCGGGGCGCGGGGCAGCCGGCCAAGCCGACGCGCGGGGGCGTCAACGCGACGGCGAGCCGGCAGCACCTCTACGAGCGGGCCAAGCAGCTCGGCATCCCCGGCCGGTCGCAGATGTCCAAAGAGGACCTCGTCACGGCGCTGGAGAAGGAGAACCGGCGGCGCACCGACCGGGCCCGGCGCTCGGACTGAAGCGCACCCGGCCGGCCGCGGCTCACCCGGGCGGAGCCGCCCGGGTGACGGATTTCGTGGCCGGCGCGACGATTCCGGCCAGCCCGAGCCGGGCGAGCTTGCCTTCGACCGTGGCCGACGCCGTGACGATCATCCGGCAGCCGGCGCCCCGCAGGTGGGGGATCAGCGCCGCGACGGCCTCGGTGGTGAAGTGCTCGACGCCGGTGAGGTCGACCAGCACGCTCGGCGCGCCACCGGCCGCGGTGGCGAGCGCGGCGGCGAAGTCTTCCGCCGACGGCGCCCCCTGGGCCCGGACGATCACCGTCTCGCCGGCGGAGCCGCTGACCTCGATCGTGCCGTCCGGCACCGTGCTCATCGGGACTTCCTTTCGCGGCGGCGACGCGGGCGTGGGGCATTCGGAGCCGGCGGCCCGCCGGATGGGCGGTCAGGGGGTGAAACAGCTCAGCGACGGGAGCGCCGCGGAGCTGTCGGACAGTTCGACGAGCCACACGAGCAGGTGGATCACGACGCCGACGACGTCCTCCGGCTGCCCGCGGGTGGCCAGCTCCACCTGGATGTCGCGGCTCGCTCCGTCGTCGCCGAGGGCCGCGAGCAGGGCGCGCAGCGCGGCGAGCGGCCCGGGCGGCAGCCGCTCCACCTCGACCGGCCGCTCCTGCTCGTCCGTCACGGCGATGGTGAAGATCGACCCGGGATCGGCCGGGTGACGGGCGCGCACCACGGACGCGCACCGGCCGACCAGCTCCCCGACGATCTCGGCGGGAACGTGCGGCGAGCCGGCGCGGGCGAGCACGCCCAGCGCGTCGGCCACCTCGTCGTACGCCCCGGCCGTCGCGGCGCCGACCAGGTCGGCGGTGAACTGCCGGACCGGGCCACCGGGGTCTCGGTTCTCCGTCATCCGGTCGAAGTACCCGGCCCGCCCGCGCCTAACCGGTCAGCGAGGCTCCGGCAGCGCGAAGAGCGTGTGCTGGGCGGGATCGTCCGGTTCGCCGCCGAGGCGCAGGCACTTGCGGCAGGTCACCGGCAGGTCGACCGGGGTGATCTCGCCCGCCGCGCCGAGCCCGGACCACCCTTGGTGGCAGGCGGGCGCGGGCAGCGTCAGGTCGTCGAGCCACGGCACCCACGCGACCCGGTGGGCGACGCCGGACCGGCCGATCCGCAGCCGCATCCCGGTGAAGAGCCGGTGCTGCGTGGCCGCGAACCGCCCGGGATCGACGCGGGTGACCGGGAACAGCGGGATCGGTTCGCTCACCCGTCCAGTATGCGGGGCCGGGGTGCGTGTGCGCGGTGACCGGCCGGTCGGGGGGCGTGCCGCCCGGCCACCGCGAACGAACACCAAGAGGGCTGCTTCGCGCGACTATGACGGCCGGGCGGGCAGTTCACCGGTTCGAGTGACACGGCTCCGGCGATCGCACCCGCCGCACGGCCGGAGCGGGGACCGGCCGTGCGGGCGTACCTCAACGAGCGGCCGGGGTGGCGGACAGCCAGTCGAGGTTGATCGACCCCGTGTCACCCGCCGCGTACGACAGCGTGACCACCGGGTCCCGGCCGGTGAGCGGGATGCCGGCGAACGTCACGGTGCCCCACGCGTCCCAGCTGTCGGAGACCTTCGGGAAGCTCACCTGCCGCAGCGGGTGGCCGTCCACCGACAGCGTCATCGTGCGGGCGTCGCCGTTCGCGTTGGCGTAGCGCGCGGTGATCGCGGCCGTCGCCGAGCCGCTCGACGTGCGGTGCAGCGTGAACGACGACGCCGCGCCCTGGGCCCAGAGCCCGTCGAGGAACGCGCGGCCGGAGTAGCCGGTGTGGTTCACGTTCGTCTTCACACCGCCGGTGTTCACCGCGTCCTCCGCCTCGAGGTGGCCCGGGGCAGGGCAGCCGTCGACGGTGCCCGCGGTGTCGGCGCACCGGTCGGCCGCGTCGGGCACGTGGTCGCCGTCGCGGTCGGCGACGGCCGCGCCGGTGAGCGTGATCGCGATGGTGTGGCTTCCGCTCAGCGTGGCCGGGACCGTGTTCCCGGGCGCGGGGCGGCCGTCGATCGTCAACGAGCCGACCTTGGTGCCCGCACCGCGCAGCGTGATCGTCAGGTTCGCGTTGCGGTAGCTCAGGTTCCGGAGGGTGACGTCACCCCAGCCCGCCGGGAGGTCCGGCGCGAACGCCAGGCCGCCGTCGGTGAACGTCAGCCCGAACAGGCCGGTGTGGATCATGTCGAGGAACGCGGTGGCCGACCAGGTCTGGTCGGGTTCGGAGCCCCAGTGGAACTTCACGGTGTCGCCGAGCCGCTGGTAGCCGCCGTCCACCACACCGGTGTGGCCGTTGTAGATTTCCCAGAACCCGCTGTTGCCGTCCGCCAGCTTGGCCAGGCGCGCGGTTTCCGACGCGAACGCGCTCTGGTCACCCTGTCCGGCCAGCGCTTTCGCCCACAGCCCCTGGACGAGCGGCCAGACGATCGCGTTGTGGCGGCCCGGTTGCGCGTCCGAATAGCGGTCCCAGTTCGGGAACGTGTCGGGCATGCCCCACGGCATCTCCTGGGCGTGGGCGAGGATCGACCGCGCCTGGGCCGGGTTCGCGATGCCGAAGAGCAGGGCGAACGCCAGCCCGGTGCCTTCCTGGTAGGCGCCGCGGCTGCCGTCGGCGAGGAGCTGGTAGTCGTACAGGCCGGTCTTCGCGTTCCAGAAGTACTGGTTGACGGCCGCCTTGAGCGCGTTCGCCTTGGCCCGGTAGCCGGCGACCTCCGCGGCGGGACGGCGAAGTTTCTCCGCCATGTTCGCGGCGTTGACGTAGGCGGAGTAGTAGACCTCGTTGGTGCTCAAGTACATTCCGCTCGCCACGCCCGGCCACGGCGAGCTCCCGGTGCTGACCGATTCGGTGGCGTCTGCGGGCGGTGCGGGGTAGCCGGCGATGCCGTCGTTGAAGAACGACGGGCCGGTGAACAGCCCGTACGTCGCGTTGAAGCCGGCCGTGGTGGCGTGTTCGCGGATGGTCAGCGTGTTCGCCGTGGTGCGGTAGGCGTTTTCGAGGAACGCGCCGTCGCCGGTGACCAGGTAGTGGTGCCACGCGGCGGTCGTCCAGACGACCTGGTCCCACTGCTGGTCGTCCTGCTGCACGCGCAGGGCGCCGCCGGCGTCCTGGTCGACGACCGCCCACAGCGTGTTCTCCGCCAGCGCGGGGGAAAGCAGGCTGGTCGCGTTCCAGCTGTTGATCGACGCGTCGCGCGTCCACGGCTGGGCGTACCCGCCGCCCGCGCGGACGAGGCCCGTGGCCGGGTCGAGCAGGCCGCTCTTGTCGTACTTCGCGTCGTAACCGATCGTGTTGGTGCGCAGCAGGTTGTCCAGCGCTTCGCGGTAGGCGGTGCCGAACAAGGCTTGACTGACGGGGTTCGCGAACTCGAGCTGCGGCGGCGCGGGGCTCGCGGACGCCGGGCTCGTGGCCGGCGCAGCGGCGATGACGCCGCACGCGACCGCCACGGCCAAGAGTGTCGAACCGACCCGTTTCCTCATGCGCGTACCTCTTTCGGCGCTCGGGGGACCGGCGACAGTGCACCACGGAACGCGAGTTCTTCCCGGGGAACCGGGGAATCCTGTCCGTTTCTGTCCGGCGGTCCGGGCCGCCGTCACGGTCCGGTAAAGATCGTTGTGCCTGGTAGCACCGTGTGATCGGGTGTCGGGACCGGTGACCCGAGGCCGGTGAGGAGGGTCGGTGACGTTCTTCCTCTCGCGGCTGTTCGCGCGCTGGCTCCCGAACCGGGGCCGGCTCCTGCCGGTCGCCGTGGTGGTGGTCGTCTTCGCGACGAGCTGGCCGCTGATGGCGCTCGCCGAACCGGCCGGCAGTGAGCTCGTCCGGCCCGGCAACTACTGGTGGTACTTCGTCGTCACGACGACCACCGTCGGGTATGGCGACTTCTCGCCCGAGACGGCCGCCGGGCACGTCGTGGGCGCGTACGTCATCGCCGGCGGGCTCGCCACGCTGACGACGGTGTTCACGAGGCTCGCGTCGGTGCTGGAACAGGCGAAGGGACGGCGGATGCAGGGGACGGAGGCGGTGCGGGCGACCGGGCACACGGTGCTGATCGGGTACGCGGCCGGGCGGACCGAGCGGATCGTGGCCCAGCTGCTGGCCGACGGCGTGACCGGGCTGGTGCTCTGCGCCGAGGTGCCGGTGCACCCGATGCCGGGGCAGCCGGTGGAGTTCGTCCGCGGCGAGCCGACGGCCGCCGAGGTGCTGGAGCGGGCGGGCGTGCCGCGCGCGGCCGCCGTCCTGGTCGACGTGGCCGACGACAACGAGGCGCTGGCGGTCGCGGTCACGGTGGACCACGCGAGCCCGGCGTCGCACGTCGTGGTCACGCTGCGCGACCTCGAGCGGGCGGAGCTGGTGCGGTACGTGGACCCGCGGATCCGCTGCGTGCAGTGGCACACGCCGCGGATGGTGACCGAGGAGCTGACGTCGCCGGGGATCGCCGAGGTCTACACGGAGCTGATGACCGCCGGGGGAGCGGACACGTTCTCGGTGGCGCTCCCGGAGTCCCTCGGCCGCCTGCCGGCGTCACACTGCCGCATCGCGCTCGGGCGCGCGTACGGCGCGACGGTGCTGGCCGCGCGCACCGGCGAAGACCTGGTGGTGAACCCGGGCTGGGACGCGGAGCTGGCGGCGGGGACGGTGCTGTACTACGTCGGCCCCCGGCGGCTCACCGGCGGCGAAGTCGAGACGGCTTTGCGGGGGACTGGGCGGTGAATCCTGCACTTTGTCCGGATTTCCCAGGGCTGATGGTGGCCGGTTCGGGCTGGGAGTTGCATACTTCGACCATGGCGCGAGGGAAAGCGGAGGTCGCGCGGTGAGTCCCCGGGAGGGGCCGTCCCGCCCGAAGTTCGGCCGGATCGATCCGTTCTGCCTGATGGCGGTGCTGCCGGTGCTGCTGGTGGCGGGCATCATCGGGTCTCTGGTCAACGTGGCACTGGGGCTGGGGTGCGCGGTGTTCGCGGGGGTGATCGTGCTGTTCGACTCGTGGGCGAACCGTCCATCCCGGGCCCGCGAGCCCGAGCCCGAGCCCGAGCCGGAGAGGCGCGAGCGCGCCCCTCGCCCGGCCGGGGCTCGTCCGCCGGCGCGGCGGCCGGGCGAGGGGCCGCCACGGCCGCAGGTACCGCGTGGGCAGCCACCACGGGCTCAGGCCCAGCCTGGACAGTCGCCGCGCGCGCAGGCCCAGCGTGGACAGCCGCCGCGTGCGCAGGCTCCGCGGGCGCGGCAGGCTCCGCGCGAGGCGCCTTATCACTGAGCGAGGGTTCGCGCACCGGGTGTGGACAGCGCTCACACCGCCCCCATGTCCAGCGAAAGCCAATGCTCGGGCCGCAAGAACACCACGACGTGTTCCCCGATCTGCGTCCGCTCGAACTCCAGGTAACCGTCCACTTTCTCCTCGGGCAAGTACCGCGCCGCCATCTCCCTTGCCCGCTCCGGGGTGTCCGGTTCCGTCCTCGCCACCGGCCCTTCCACCGTCGCATACCGGACCGTCGGCGCCGTTCGCTGCGCCATCAAGCTGAACCGCCCCGTCGCGTCGATCGCCTTCTTCTTGCGGGAATCCGGTGAGGTGCGCACCCAGAGCTCGCCGCCCGGGGTGTACTGGTACCAAATGGGGATCGTCAAGGGCGCGCGGTCCGGCCGCTCCGCCACCGACAGCGCGCCGATGTGGGGTTCTGCCAGGAATTGCTCGCGTTCCTCCACGGAAAGTGCCATGCGCCGGACGCTACCTCGCACCACCGACAAAAAATCACGTGTCGAGGAGCGCGAAGACCTCCTCGACCGCCCAAAGCCGTGAAGACAAACCCTGCTCGTAGTGGTAACGGAGATACGTCTCCAACACCGCGCGGTTGGCCGAAATCCCGTACGGCCACCAGTTCTCGCCGAACTGCGACTCGTTGCGCTCGACCAGGGCGTTCATCCACGGCACCATCGTCGGCACCTGGTACAGCCGGCGGTCGCGCCGGTACCGGTCGGCGGCCGACGTCGCGGCCTCCGAGAACAGCCGGTAGACGTCGGCGGCCTGATCCAGCAGCTCGCGGCGGATCACCACTGCGTGCATGATCGGGAAGATCCCCGTGCGCCGGTGGTAGGCACGCTCCAGGGGCTCGAAGTCGGGAAACAGCCGGGCCACGTCCGGGTTGCCGTCGAGCACGCACTGCGGGACGTTCGCCGAGAACAGCGCGTCGATCTCGCCCGTGGCCAGCAGGTCGCCGAGCGCCCGGTCCGCGGGGACGACCGAGACGTCGTCCGGGTGCGGGTGCGGGATGAAGCCGAACGGCGCCGAGGGGCGGTCGATCCCGCCGATCACCCACTTGTTCGCCGCGGGCTCGAAGCCGTACTCGTCGCTCAGGATTCCCTTGGCCCACACGCCGGAGTCCTGGCCGTAGGTGCCGAACTCCCCGATGGTCCGGCCCACGAGATCACCCGGTCCGGTGATTCCCGAACGGGTGTTGACGAAGACGCACGAGTGCCGGAACACCCGGTTGGGGAAGATCGGCAGCGCGACGTACGGCAGGTCCGACTCCAGCAGCCGGAGGTAGAACGTCAGCCCGAGCTCGCCGACGTCGAACTCGCGTCCGCCGGCCACCCGCTCGAAGATCTCCGGCAGCGTGGCGGCCGTCGTGACCTCGACGTCCGTCCGGTCGAAGAGGGCCTGCGTCGTGTCGTACCGGTAGCACGCGATCGTGGGAGTCATACCGGTGATCGTTCTCCGCGGCAGCGGGGACGTCCAAGTCCGGCTCGGTCGACCCGATACCGCGCGGGTATCGTGTTGTGGTGGATCTGCGTTCGCTCCGGTACTTCGTCGCCGTGGCCGACGAGCGGCACGTCGGCCGGGCGGCGAGCCGCCTGCACATGACGCAGCCGCCGCTCAGCCGGGCGATCCGGCAGCTGGAGGACGAGCTCGGCGCGGCGCTGTTCGACCGCACGCCCAAGGGCGTCACCCTCACGCCCGCCGGCACGGCGCTCTACGGCGAAGCGGACGCGCTGCTGAAGCAGGCCGACCGGATCCGCGGCCGGGTGACCGCCGCGGCGGGCGCGGCGCGCCTGACGGTCGGCACCCTGGCCGACGCCGCCGAGCACGTCGGCGGCCGGTTGGTCCCGCTGTTCCGGGAGCGGCACCCCCACGTCGACGTCCGCGTCCACGAAGCCGATCTGGGCGACCCGACGGCGGGGTTGCGCGCCGGGCTCGTCGACGTCGCGCTGACGCGAACTCCGTTCGACACCACGGGAATCGGCACGCAGGTGCTGCGCTCGGTGCCGGTCGGGGTCGTCGTGCGCGACGACGACCCGCTCGCCGGCTGCCGCTCGGTACCGACGGCCGGGCTGAACGGGCGCCGGTGGGTCCGGTTGCCCGACGGGACCGACCCCGGCTGGATCGCCTACTGGACCGGCGGCGCGCCCGACGACGCGGCGCCGGTGTTGCGGACCGTCCAGGAATGCCTGCAGGCGGTGCTGTGGAACGGAACCACGGTACTGGCCCCGGTCGACCAGCCGCTGCCGGCCGGGCTGGTCGTCGTCCCGCTGGCGGACCGGCCGCCGAGCGACCTGGTCGTGGCGTGGCCCAAGGCCGGGCGGAGCCCGCTGGTCCGCAGCTTCGTCCAGGTGGCCTGGGCCGCCTTCGGGGATTGACCGGCGCTCAGGAGTGCCGGTGGTGGAACTCGAGGCCGCTGGAGACCACCCTGCCCCGGCGCGGTGTGGACCGCACCGGGGCGCCGGGTTCACTGGCAGGCTTCGCAGTCCGGGTCGTCGATGCGGCAGGCCGCGCCGTCGGAGAGATCGAAGTCGAAGTCGTCGAGCGCGGGCACCACCGGGGTGGTGGACGTTCCCTCCGGCGTGGTGGTGGCGGACATGGGCCCTCCCTAGGGATTCGTACGGTTCCTACCCCTCTGTAGCGCCCGAGATCGACTCGCATTCCGTGACGCACGGCACACCCGGTCTGGTAGCTTCCCCGCATGCGCCTCGCCTTCGCCCGGACGCTCGCGATCTTCGCCTCCCTTCTCCTGTTTTCCCTGGTCAGCCCCCCGGTGGACGCATCACCGCGGCCGGGTTGCGAGTGCTCGACGCCGTCGATCGACCGCTACCAGCAGTGGCTCGCCAGCGGTGAGGGCACCACCGTCCCGCCCACCGGGAACCTTCTTGTCCGCGAAGGCCACCGGTACACGGCGAAGGTGGAGTTCCTGAACGCCGAGTGGCACGTGGCCGTCCTGTGGCTCGGCAACCAGTTCGAGGCGCAGGCCGATCTCTCGCACTCGGCCGGCTTCCGGCTGACCTACCGCGCGACCGACGACCTCTACGTCCAGCTGCGCCCGGCGTCGCACTGGAGCGGCGGCGACAAGTGGCTCACGCTGGTGCCCTCGACCCGCGGGAAGCTCGTCACGAAGTTCTTCAGCTTCAAGCCCCAGGCCTGGACGTCGCTGCCGGAGCTGGGCACACCGGCGTACTCGTTCGCCTCGGCGCTGACCGAGGCCCGCGGCCTGGTGTTCGTCGGCAAGACGCCCAACCGGCTCGAGTTCCGCGGCCTGCGCGTCGACGGCTACCGGCCGCCCTGCCTCTGACGCACCACGCGCCGGCGACCGGCGGTCAGCCGTGGGCGGTGATGGCTTCCTCGGCCGTCGGGTAGGTCGGGAAGAAGTCCGCCA
Organism: Amycolatopsis sp. NPDC051061; assembly: GCF_040682935.1. Taxonomy (NCBI): domain Bacteria; kingdom Bacillati; phylum Actinomycetota; class Actinomycetes; order Pseudonocardiales; family Pseudonocardiaceae; genus Amycolatopsis; species Amycolatopsis sp. NPDC051061. The sequence continues at coordinate 24,679 of NZ_JBFBBZ010000072.1, read as the reverse complement.
GCCCCGTCAGCGCGAAGGTTCGCGTGAGCCGGGCGGGTACGGCGACCAACGCGATCTTCGCTTCGGCCGCCTCGGCCACGTTCCGCGCCGCGATGAGCGCCGAAATGCCGCTGGAGTCGCAGAACGTCACCCCGGCCAGGTCCACCACCAGCAGCTGCCCGGCCGCCAGCGTGAGCTCGCCGATGTGCGCGCGGAGCCGGGGCGCGGTGGCCACGTCGAGCTCTCCGCGGACCGTCAGGACCGGGCCCGTGGCCGCCGAACCGGTCGAAGTCGAGAACGGGCTCGTCATGGCTGGTCGCCTCCGTGCTGGGGGATGCTGAACGCCAGCAGGGCGGTGTCGTCCTCGACGCCGTCGCCGAAGCCGGCCAGCAGGTCGGTGACCGCCTCGATCACCGTCGGCGCGGTGGTCGGAGCCAAGCCGGTCAGGTCGGCGCGCAGCTGTTCCTCGCTGTAGCGGGTGCGGCCGTGCGTGCGGGCTTCGGTCAGCCCGTCGGTGTAAAGCAGCACCGTGTCTCCGGACTCCAGGCGCACGTCCACCGCGGCGAAGCGCGCGCCGGGCAGGGCGCCGACCAGCTGGCCGCCCCGGATCGGCAGGAACGTCGCCGTCCCGTCGGCCCGGATCAGCAACGCCGGCGGGTGGCCGCCGCCGGCCAGGGTGACCGTCGCGGTGTCGCCGTGCGGGCGGACGCGGCCGTGGATGACGGTGCAGTAACGCGGGTCGGTGCCGTGGAACTCCTGGTGGAGCACCGTGTTGAGGGTGCCCAGCGCGACGGTCGGGTCCGGGTCGTGCACCGCCGCCGCCCGCAGCGTGTAGCGCGCCAGCGACGTCACCACCGCGGCCTGGGCGCCCTTCCCGGACACATCGCCGAGGAAGAAACCCCACGTGTCGCCGGTGACCGGGAACAGGTCGTAGAAGTCGCCGCCCACCTGGTCGTCCGATGCGGGGTGGTAGTACGCCGCGACCTCCATCCCGGGCACTTCGGCCAATCTGGGTGGCAGCAGTGTCTGCTGCAGCGTCCTCGCCAGCCGCTGCACCCGGTCGCGCTCGCGCTCGGCTTCGTCCCGCGCCCGCAGCAGCTCCTGCTCGTAGGCGCGCCGGTCGCTCGCGTCGAACACCGTGGTGCGGACCAGCTGCGGCTCGCCGTCCGAGCCGGTCTTGAGCGTCGAGGTCACCAGCACCGGCAACCGGGCGCCGTTCGCCGTCTTCATCTCGAAGGCGACGCCGCCGAGTTCGCCCTGCATGCGCAGGAGCGGCGCGAAGTGCGTCTCGTGGTACAGCCGCCCGCCGACGGTGAGCAGGTCGGAGAACCGGCGGCGCCCGACGATCTCCTCGCGCCGGTGGCCCAGCCAGCCGAGCAGCGTCGCGTTGATCTTCGCGATCGTGCCGTCCAGCAGCGTCGAGAGGTACCCGCACGGAGCGTTCTCGTAGAGATCCTCCGCGCTGTCCTCCAGCAACGCCGAAAACGCCGGATCGGCGTTCTCCCGGCCGCCCGCGCCGGCTTCGCACATCATGGGCCGCTCACGAAGGCCGTGATCGCGGCCGCGGTGGCTTCGGGCGCACTCAGCTGCGGGCAGTGCCCGATCGCGTCGAGGGTCACCAGCTCGCTGCCCGCGATCCGCTCGTGGGTGAACCGCCCGACCTCCGGGGGTGCGATGGCGTCCTGGGCGCACTCGAGCACCAGCGTCGGCACGGAGACCTTCGCCAGGTCGGCGCGGTTGTCGGAGAGGAACGTCGCCCGCGCGAAGACGCGCGCGATCGCGGGATCGGTGCGGCAGAAGCTGTTCGTCAGCTCCTCGCCCAGCTCCGGGCGGTCCGGGTTGCCCATGATCACCGGCGCCATCGCCGCCGACCAGCCCAGGTAGTTCGACTCCAGTGCCTCGAGGAGCTCGTCGATGTCCTCGCGGCTGAACCCGCCGCGGTAGTCCTCGTCGTCGATGTAGCACGGGGACGGCGTGAGCAGCACCAGCTTCGCGAACCGGTCCGGCTCGCGGTTGGCGGCCAGCACCGCGATCATCGCGCTGACCGAGTGCCCCACGAGCACGACGTCCCGCAGGTCCAGTTCGTGGCAGAGGGCCAGGACGTCGTCGGCGTAGCCGTCGAGGGTGCCGTAGCGCTCCGGGGTCCAGGCCGACAGGTCCGAGCGCCCGGCGCCGGTGTGGTCGAACAGCACCACGCGGTACCGCTCGGCCAGGTCGGGAACGACGAGGCGCCACAGGTTCTGATCGCAGCCGAAACCGTGGGCCAGCAGGACCGTCGGCCCTTCCTCACGACCGGTGACGACCACGTTGTTCCTGGTACGCATGTTCACCGGACACATCCTGCCACCCGGGTCCCCGCCGCGTGGGCCGAGCCGCGGCTTGTTTGGGAGCCGCGGGAAGTGGGTAGTCGACACAGGTTTCGAAGGAGTGTGAGGACGATCCCGACGCGCGAGCTCGGCACGAGCCCCGACCAGCCGGCGCAGGTCCGGGAGTGGGCCCAGGACCTGCTGACCGCCCTGGAGCCGGACAGCCTCGCCGACGCGGTGCTGGTGCTCGACGAACTGGTGTCGAACGCGCTGTGCCACGGCGCCGGCCCGGTCCGGGTGCGGCTCGCCCGGGACGCCGGCCACCTCCTGGTCGAGGTCACCGACGCCAGCCCGCGCCCGGCCCGGCCGCGGCCGCCGGACATCGACGGCGGGCGGGGGCTGCTGCTGGTCGACGCGTGCAGCCGGCGGTGGGGCCAGTGGCGGCACGACACCGGCAAGACCGTCTGGGCCGAACTCGCCGTCGTCATCGGCTGACACTTTCCGGTGACGTCGCGAATGCGCGGTCCGTGGGCTCACCGATTGCGCCGGCACGTTACGTGCGGAGCTCTACCTGCTGAGCGTGGGCGACCCCAGGGCTCCGGCAAAGTCACGTTCGCGCGCGGAGTCGGGTGTCGCGAATGAGTCATTGGGGACGCCGGAGGTCCCGAATGAGTCATTCGCGACGTTGGGCGGGGGTGGGCGACGTCATGAACGACTCTTTCCTGTCGTCCAGCGTCATGAACGACCCTTTCATGACGTCCCGCCCGGCAAACGCGACTTTGCCGGGGCTCTGGTGGGCGACCCGGTGAAGGCCAGCAGTGCATCGGCGGTCCGCGGCGGGTCTTCCAGCATGGGGGAGTGGCCGACACCCGGCAGCGGCACGACCCGGTGTCGACGAGCACGAGCGCGGTCACCAGCGTGGGACGCTGCTCGGCGAGGGCGGTGGCGACCAGGCCGCCGCTGGAGTGGCCGACGACCACGGCGTGCTCGACGCTGAGCCGGTCCAGCGCCTCGCCGGCCCGGCGGCTCTGCTCGGGGACGCCGTACCCGGCGTCGTCCGGCTTGGCCGAGCGCCCGTGGCCGAGGAGGTCGATCCGGACCACGCGGTGGGTGCCGGTGAGCAGGGGGAGCAGCGCGTCCCACGAGCGGACCGAGGAAGCGGACCCGTGGACCAGGAGGAGGACCGGGGCGTCGCGGGGGCCGTCGTCGGTCGTGTGGAGGTTCGTCATGCGCCGACCCTGGCCGCTCGGAGACGCCGGTGGCTTGGACGAATGTTCCGCGTAGCTTGGGAACCGTGGGGCCGGAAGAAGCACTGTGGGACGTCGCGCTTCCGGCGTCGCCCGGCCGGCTGCCCGGGGTCACGATGGCCGGGTTCGCCGATCGCGGCCGCACCCCGGCCGGCCTCCGGCTGATCCCGCCGCCGGCGGTGACCCTGGCCCTGGTCTTCGGTCCCGGAACGATCGCCCTGTCCGGCACCGCCGGGCGGGGGAGCGTCGTCGCCGGGCTCGGGTTCGGCGACACCCGGGTGCGGCACGCGGCGGACTTCAGCTGCGTCCAGGTGCGCCTGCCGCCGGCGGTCGCGGGTGCGGTCCTCGGCATCCGCCCGGCCGAGCTGGACAGCGCCATCGCGGCCCTGGACGACCTGTGGGGCCGGGACGCGGCCCGGCTCGCCGAACGGCTGAACGAGACGTCGTCGTGGGAAGAGCGGTTCGCGGTGACGGAGGCGGAGCTCGTCCGCCGTCTCGAAGGGGGACCGGCGGCCGACCCGGAGGTCGCGTGGGCGTGGGCCCGGATGGTTCGCACGCGCGGCTTGGTCCGCGTCGAGCGGCTCGCCGAGGAAGTGGGCTGGAGCCGCAAGCGCCTGTGGTCCCGGTTCCAGGCGCAGATCGGCCTGCCGCCCAAGCGCGCGGCGCGGCTGGTCCGCTTCGACCACGCGGTGCACCGTCTGGTGGCGGGCCAGGAGGCCGCCTTCGTCGCCGCCGACGCCGGTTACGCCGACCAGTCCCACCTGCACCGCGAGGTCCGCGCGTTCACGGGGATCACGCCGACGGCGGTGGCGTGCGAACCGTTCCTGACCATCGACGACCTCGCGTGGCCGTCATCGCGGTAGTCGCTGTCCGGTTACTGTGCGCGGGGCGAATTGTCCGGTACCTATCTTTTGTCCGGCACGACGAAAGTCGGTACCCCTCGTCCCGGCCGCGGACCACGCTCGGGCGCACCGGAACACCGGACCCCACCGAGATCGGCGCGGCCATCCCTCGCGCCGGTTTCCCCGTGAAAGCGAGTACCGGCATGCGCACAAGACACCTGCTCGCCCGCTCCGCCACCACCCTGGTGGCCGCCGCCGCGGTCGCCGGCTTCCTGACGAGCCCGGCCGCCGCCGTCACGATCGACGGCTACTCGGCCGACGTGCAGCGCGACGCGGTCGCGTCCCTGATGGCCGACGCCGGGATCAGCGAGTCCGCCGCCGTCACTTTCCTGCGGACGCAAGCCGCCGGCGTCGAAACCCTGCACCAGGTCACCACCGCGCTCGGTGCCCGGGCCGTCGACGGCTACCTCGACGCGGCCGCGAAGCCGGTCGTGAACGTGCTCGACCGGACGGCCGCCGACCGGGTCGTCGCCGCCGGTGCGCAGGCCCGCGTGGTCAAGCACTCGAGCGCGGCGCTGGCGGACGCGCAGACCGCCCTGCAGGCGCTGCCGGCGGTCGCGCACACGTCGATCGGCCTCGACCCGAAGACCAACCAGGTCGTGCTGACCGTGGCGGACGCGGCGCGCGGCACCGACGCCGTGCTGAAGGCCGCTTCCGCGCTCGGCGACCGCGTCCGGGTCGAGCGGATCGCGGGCGAGCTGCACGCCGCGATCTACAACGGCGAAGCCATCACCGGCGGCGGCACCCGCTGTTCGGTCGGCTTCAACACCAACCGCGGCGGCGTGAACTACATCGTCGACGCCGGCCACTGCACGCGCGCGGTGTCGACGTGGAACGTCGGCCCGTCGCAGGGTTCGAGCTTCCCGGGCAACGACTACGGGCTGATCCGCAACAACACCGGCAGCGCGCCGGGCGCGGTCACCCTGTGGAACGGCTCGACGCAGCGGATCAGCTCCGCCGGCACCGCGACGGTCGGCCAGCGGATCAGCAAGAGCGGCAGCACCACGCACCTGACGTCGGGCTCGGTCACGCGGACGAACGTGACCGTGAACTACGCCGAAGGTTCGGTGTCGCAGCTGATCCAGACCAACGCGCTGGTCAACCCGGGCGACTCGGGCGGCTGCCTGTTCGCCGGCAGCGTCGGCCTGGGCATCACGTCCGGCAAGGGCACCGGGACGTCGTTCTTCCAGCCGGTCGGCGAGGCGCTGAGCGCCTACGGCGTCAGCCTCAACTAGTCGCGGCGGCTCCGGCCGAAGATCATCCGGTAGCCGACCAGGATGATCAGCGCGCCCAGGATCGCCAGACCCCAGGTGCGCAGGTCGAAGAAGGTGCCGAGGTCCGTGTGGAAGAGGGTCTTGCCGACCCAGCCGCCGACGAAGGCGCCGCCGATGCCGAGCAGGATCGTGATGATGCAGCCGCCCGGGTCCTTGCCCGGCATGAGGGCCTTCGCGATCAAGCCCGCGATGAGCCCGAGCACGATCCAGCTGATGACGCCCACGGGTGCCTCCGTCCGCCTGTCTTCCTGACGGCACAGGATGGCAGGCGGACGGCACTCCGGCGCAGTGAGCCACGCCGACGTGACGGGCGTCTCAGCCGGTGAGCGCCCGGCTGTCGTCAAGTGACCGGAGCACCGGTCGCCGGTCGATCGTGGGCCGGACCGGCCGAGGCCGCCAGCCACCGCAGCCGGTCCGCCGCCGGGCTGCCCGGCTCGGCCCGGTAGACCACCAGGGTCTGCTCGTCGGCGCCCGGGACGGTGAACGCGTGCTTGGCCAGCTCGAGCTCGCCCGCCACCGGGTGCGTGAAGCGCTTGACGGCGGTGGTCGTACGCCGCGCGTCGTGGCGGTCCCAGTGCCGCGCGAAAGCCGTGCTCCCGGCGGTGAGTTCGGCGACCAGGCCGGTCAGCCGCCCGTCGTCCGGAGCGGCGCCGACGAGGCGGCGCAGGATGGCCGTGACGTCGACCGCCATCGCTTCCCAGTCCGGGTGCAGGGCGCGGGACGCGGGGTCGAGGAAGAACGAGCGGAAGAGATTGGTACCGCGGGCGTAGCGCGGCGCCAGCGCGACGGCCAGGGCGTTCGCGCCGAGCACGTCGAGATGCCGTCCCCAGACGAGCGCCGGGGTGTCCGGCCAGGCCTCGATCAGCTCCTGCATGCCGGGCGCGAGGCGTTCGGGCCCGGCGGATCCGGTGCGCGGCGAGTGGACGAGCTGCCGGAGGTGCGCCTCGGTGTCGGCGTCCAGCCGGAGGGCCCGCGCCAGCGACGTGAGCACCTGCTCGGAGGGGTTCCGGTCCCGGCCCTGTTCGAGCCGCGTGTAGTACTCCGGGCTGACCCCGGCGAGCGCGGCCAGCTCGTCGCGGCGGAGACCGGGCACCCGGCGCTCGGCGAGGTCCGGGAGGCCGGCGTCGGCGGGCCGGACGAGCCCGCGCCGCGCCCGGAGAAACTCGCCGAGGCGGTTCGTCATGATCGCCACGATAGTCCGGGTGGCCCTGGCGCGGCCTGGTCCGCCCGGCACCGGTGACCCAGGCTCGCGGCATGAGCACTTCTCGGGTGGCACTGGTGACCGGTGCGAACAAAGGACTCGGCTTCGAGGTCGCGCGGGGACTCGCGCGGCTCGGCCTGACGGTGCTGCTCGGCAGCCGCGACCCGGCCAAGGGCGCGGACGCGGCCGCCCGGCTGCCGGATCCGGTCACGCCGGTCCGGCTGGACGTCACGTCGACGGCGGACGCGGAGGAGGTGGCCGCCCTGATCCGGCGCCGGTACGGGCGGCTGGACGTGCTGGTCAACAACGCGGGCGCGGTCTTCCGCACCGAGCCGGCCGAGCTGACGGCGGCGGACCTGCGGCGGACGTTCGAGACGAACCTGTTCGGCGCGGTCACGATGATCCACACCCTGCTGCCCCTGGTGCGCTCGGCCGAGCGGCCGCACATCGTCAACGTCGCCAGTACGACGGCGTCCCTGGCGCTGACGACCGCACCGGGATCCACCTTCGCGGCGGCCACGGACACGATCGCCTACGCCTCGGCCAAGAGCGCACTGGTGATGGCGACGGTCCGCTACGCGACGGCGTTCGCGGCCCGGCCCGAGCTCGCCCACGTGCGCGTCAACGCGGTGACGCCGGGCTACATCGCGACCGACCTCAACGGGCGCACCGGCTCCCGAACCGCCGAACAGGGCGCGAAGGTGATCCTCGACCTGGTCGCCCGGGGGGCGGACACCCCCACCGGCGCATTCCTCAACGAGGACGGCCCGGTGCCGTGGTGAGTGCCCCCCTGCGCCATGGGTGCGACCGAACACCCACCCCGGCACCGAGCGTGCGGCGGCTTTCGGCCGGCTTGATGAACTACTCCGTCCGGGCGACTATCCGTAACGGACCGATCGCTCTCGGCGTCTGCCTTCTCGGTAACCCCGACGAAGCGGAGGCCGCGGATGAAAGTCGACCTGTTCAACGAGATCCAGAACCCGCGGCCCTGGCCCGAAGGGCACGAACAGCTGCGGTTCCGGCAAGCCATCGAACAGGCCGTCCTCGCCGACGAGCTCGGCTACGGGTGCTGGTGGCAGGTCGAGCACCACGGCGCGGGGGAGTTCAGCCTCTCGTCCGCGCCCGAGCTGATGCTGGCGGCGCTTTCCCAGCGCACCAGCCGGATCCGGCTCGGGCACTCCGCGGTGCTCGCGCCGGGGCGGTTCAACCACCCGATCCGCGTCGCCGAGCGCGCGGCGACGCTCGACCACCTCAGCGGTGGCCGGGTGGAGCTCGGCCTGACTCGGTCGACGATCCCGGAGTGGCGCCTGTTCGGCATCGAGCCGGACGACGCCCGCGCCCAGACGCGGCAGGCGTTCGAGATGGTGCCGAAGATGTGGACGTCCGAGCGGTTCTCGTGGGAGAGCGCCGACTACCGCGTCGACGACGTCCCGATCGGCCCGAAGCCGCTGCAGAAGCCGCACCCGCCGCTCTGGCAGGCGGCGGCGAGCCCGGCGTCCTTCGAGGAGGCGGGCCGCCGCGGGGTGGGCGTGCTGGGCACGACGATGTGGGAGTCGCTGGAGCGGGCGAGCCGCCTGATCGGCCTGTACCGCGCGGCGGCCGCGGAGTGCACGTCGCCGGTCGGGGCGTTCGTCAACGACCAGGTCGGGTTCTTCACGTTCGTCCACTGCGCGGACACGGACGAGGAGGCGATGCAGAACGGCGCGGCGGCGGCCGCGGCCTGGTACACGGTGACGGCGTTGACGTTCTTCGAAGCGGCGACGGAGTTCGTCCGCGCCAACGCCCGCAACGAAGAGCTGATGAAGTCCCCGGGCCTCACGAGCGACTTCCTCCGCGGCGAGGCGGCCACCGGACCGTCGGAAGCGAACTTGCTGATCGCCCGGATCCTGCAGGGCGAACAGGTGCGCGATGAAGAGGTCTTCGAGGTGCTGAGCGCGCAGGATTCGCTGATCGTGGGCAGCCCGGAGACGTGCCGCAAGAAGCTGCGCGCGTACGCGGACCTGGGCATCGACCGGCTGATGTGCCTGCAGCAGATCGGCGGCATCCCGCACGAGAAGGTGCTGAAGAGCATCCGGCTGATCGGGGAGCTGATCCCGGACCTGGAGTGAAAGCCGTGAAGGCCACCTTGAGGAAGCACAAGTTCCTCAAGGGGGCCTTCACGAAGTCAGGCCGTGAAGCCGCCGTCGACCGGGAGGACCACTCCGCTCAGGTGGCTGGCCCGGTCGCTCAGCAGGAACGCCGCCGTCGAGCCGACTTCCGCGCCCGTGCCCGCTTTCCGCAACGGCGTCGCCGCGATCCGGGCCTCCACGCCGCCCGGGATGGTGCGGCGCAGCTCGTCCAGCATCGGCGTTTCCGTCGGGCCGGGCGCGATCACGTTGACGCGGATGCCCAGCGGCCCGAAGTCGTGGGCCGCGGTGCGGGTCAGGCCGATCACCGCGTGCTTCGTCGCCTGGTACGCGCCCATGCCCGAACTGCCGCGCAGGCCGCCGATGCTGCTCACGTTCACGATCGAGCCGGCACCCGCCATCGCGCGGACCTCCGCACGAAGGCACAGCCACGTGCCTTTCACGTTCACCGCCATGATCCGGTCGAAGTCCGCTTCGGACACTTCGTCGAGACGGCCGCTGCCACCCATCGCCGCGTTGTTGAACGCGCCGTCGAGGCGGCCGAAGCGCGAGACCGTGGCCGCCACGAAGGCGTCCACACTGGACGCGGACGTGATGTCACCCGTCGTGTAGGCGACGTCGTGGTCGGACAGCTCCGCGGCGAGTTTCGCCAAGGGTTCTTCCGTCCGCGCCACCAGCATCACCGAAGCGCCGTCGGCGGCGAACACCCGCGCCGCGTCCGCGCCGATGCCCGAGCTGGCCCCGACGACCAGGACCACCTTTCCGGTCAGCAGGCTCATCCCTGTCCTCCTCGCAGTGCCAGCATCGCGCGGGCGTCGGCGGGCGTGGCGATCGGCTTGCCGAGATCCTCCACCACCGCCCGGATCTTCCGGACCTGCTGGGCGTTGCTCTCCGCGAGCTTGCCCTTGCCGATCCACAGGCTGTCCTCCAGACCGACCCGCACGTGCCCGCCGAGCCAGGCGCTGTGCGTGCCGAAGCCCATCTGGTCGCGGCCGGCGGCGAACGCCGAAAACGCGTAGTCGTCGCCGAAGAGCTTGTCCGCGATCCGGACCATGTGCTCCAGGTTCGCGTGGTCGGCGCCGATCCCGCCCAGGACGCCGAACACGCCCTGGATCAGCAGCGGCGGTTTCGCCAGCCCGAGCTCGGCGAAATACGCCAGCGAGTACAGGTGCCCGATGTCGTAGCACTCGTACTCGAACCGTGTCCCGGACTCGCCGAGCGTCCGGAGCGTGTGCTCGATCTTGTCGAAGGTGTTCACGAACGGCTTCGAGTACGTGGTGAGCACGTACGGCTTTTCCCAGTCGTGCTTCCACTCGGTCACCTTGTCGGCGATGCCGGAGTAGACGAAGTTCATCGACCCCATGTTCATCGACGCGAGCTCCGGCCGCAGCCGGTAGGCGGCCGCGAGCCGTTCGTCCATCGTCATCGAGGACGCGCCGCCGGTGGTGATGTTGATGACGGCGTCGGTCTCCGCGGTGATCCGCCCGACGATCTTCTCGAACACGTCGGGATCGGGCGTCGGACGACCGTCCGGCTCGCGGGCGTGCAGGTGCACGATGGCCGACCCGGCTTCGATGGCGGCCAAGGCGGCGTCGGCGACTTCGTCGGCGGACAGCGGCAGGTGCGGGCTCTGCGACGGGATGTTCACCGATCCCGTGATGGCGGTGGTGATGATGACCTTTTCGGCCGTGCGCATCAGTTCTCCTCTTCGGCGAGTGCGCGATAGGCGTCGAGTTTCGCGTCGTCGAGCGGGCCGACCAGGCTCAAGGCCACCTGCGTGGCGCCCGCGTCGTACTGCGCCCGCACCGCCTCGCGCACCTGGTCGGGCGTGCCGTAGGCGACGAGCGCGTCGAGCAGCCGGTCGGACCCCGGTGGCGCGAGGTCGGCGTCGGTGAAGCCGAGCCGGGTGAGCTTGGCGAGCTGGTGGGGGAGGGTCAGGTAGTAGGCGAGCCGGTCCCGGGCCACTTCGCGCGCCGCCGCCCGGGAACGACCGACCACCGCCCACTGGACGACGGACAGGAAGAGGTCCCCGATCGTTTCGCGCGCCCAGCGGGTGTGCTCGGGCGTGACGAGGAACGTGATCAGCCCGTCGGCGCGCTCGGCGGCCAGCCGCGTGATCCCCGCCGAATACGCACCGAGGACCCGCGGCACTCCGGTAGTCACCTTGTCGACGCCGTCGAGGTAGTCGCGCAGGAACGGGAGCGGCCCGATCCCGCGTTCGCGCACCGCCCCGCTGACCCCGAGCCCCAGCACGTACCGCCCGGGGTAGCCGGCCGCCAGATCCCGTGCGGCCGACCCCGCCGATTTCGGCACCCGTTCGAGGGCCCGCGCCACGCCGTTGCCGACGATCAAGGCCGACGTCGATGCCAAGACCAGGGAAGCGGTCGTGAACGCCTCGCGCCCGGCGACCTCGGGGATCCAGACCATGCGGTGGCCGTACTCCTCGAGCGCTCGCACGAACCGCACGACACCGTCGTGGTCCAGGTCGTCCAGCTCGGCGATCGACAGCGCGGTGCGCGGCAGGGACAGCGTCATGCGGTCGCGTCCCGGAACGCTCGGACCAGCTCGCGTGCGGCCTCGGCCAGCATCGTCGTGTCGTTGCTGAGCAGGACGAAGTCGCAGCCGTCGCGCACCGCCTGCGCGGCCTTGTCCGGGACGCCGCCGAACGCCAGCCCGCAGCGCTTCCCGGCGTCGTGCGCGGCCGCGACCGCCGAGGCGATCAGGTCGAGCACGTCGGGCGACGCCGGCGTCGAGCCCATCGACATCGACAGGTCCGCCGCGCCGACGAACACGGCGTCCACGGTGTCCAGGGCGAGCATTTCGGGCGCGGCCTTGATCGCTTCGACGCTCTCCAGCTGCGGGATGCACAGCACGTCGTCGTTGCCCGTCGCCAGGTATTCGGCGTTCGGCTTGAGCCCCCACGCCCCGGCCCGGCTGGTGCCGCCGGCGCCGCGGACGCCGTGGGGCGGGAACCGGCACGCCCGGCCGACGGCCGCCGCCTCTTCGACCGTGTCGACGTGCGGCACGAGGATGCCCATGGCGCCCGCGTCGAGGATCTTCTGGACCGTCGACGGCGTCTTGTCCGGCACCCGCACGATCGGCGTCATGCCGAGCGCGGCGGCGGTGTTGATCAGCCGGTATGCCGTCACCAGGTCGAGCGGCGCGTGCTCCAGGTCGACGACCACGAAGTCGAACCCGGCGAACGCCATGATCTCGGCCGGCTCGCCCGAGGCGATCTTCAGCCAGGTGCCGACGGGAGTGGTCTCGCGGGCGAACAGCCCGCCACCGGTGCGCGCGCTCACGGCTGTGACATCCGGGGCATCGGGTAGTCGTCGGCGTTCAGGACCCAGCCCGGTTTCTCCGAGAAGTCCACCCGCGGCGGGCTGAAGATGTCGATCAGCTGGTTGACGCCCGGATCGCTCGCCTCGGACGTGTGCACCGTGGGCGGCGGGATGACCGTCACCGACGGGCTGCCGATCCGCACGTGCTCGTCGTCGCGCCAGGTGGTGCTGTCGGGCAGCCACGGCGTGCGGATGTGGTGGACGTACTCGCCCCGCACGGCCAGCGAAAGCTGCTCGAAGTCGTCGTGGTGGTGCGGCGAAAGCTTGTGCGCGTCACGCGGCCCGTTCTGCAGGGGCAGGAAGTTCACCATGAACGACCGGGTGCGGAAGATCCGCCCGAACCGCTTCGGGTCGTCCGGAACGTCGGACAGCGGGTAGAAGCGCACGCGCGGTTCGGCCGGTTCCGGCCAGCGCTCCAGCAGCGTGACCCGCGGGTGGTCCTCGGCGTACGCGGCCGCGTTGGCGACGCGATCCAGCCACGCCGGTTCGGTGGCTTCGACCAGCCGGACGAGCGGGCCGTCGCCGTGAACGCCGATCCGCGACGCACCGGGCGGGACGACGACGAGCCCGGGGGAGTCGACCTTCGTGGCGCCGTCGCCGGTCAGCACGGTGAACGCGGGGGAGGCGTCGGTGACGACGATCGCCAGCTCGCCGTCCAGGGTGCCGTTGTCCAAGTCGTCGCCGTCGTGGGCGTCGGTGTGGATGAGGATGACGTTCTGCGCGCGCACCACCGGGGTCGCGCGCAGGTCGAGGTACTGCGCGGCGGTGATCGCGGCGCCGCTGTCGGGCCGGGCCGCGGTGGCCAGCGCCGACCGGGGATCGTCGTTTTCGTACACGAGAGGTCCTTTCAGGCGTCGAGGTTCAGCAGGTACGTCGGGTTGTCGCGGACCATCCGCCGCAGGTCCTTCTCCGGCAGGCCGAGGTCGAGCAGTGCCTCGCCGACGCGCAGCCACGCGTCGACCGGCTTCGGGTTGGCCTTCTGCCCGAAGTCCGACGCCAGCACGGTGTGCTCCGGGCCGAGTGCCTCGATCCAGGTCAGAAGGTTCTTCGGGTCCCACTTCTGGGTGCCCTCGGGGTCGTACATGCCGACCTCGTGCTCGATGAACGCGCCGAGCTCGATCAGCTCGCGGCAGAGGGCCGGGTCGGCGCCGATGACGAAGTCCGGGTGGCTGACGACCATCCGGGTCATGCCGCGTTCGTTGGCCGCCTGGAACAGCGTCTTGATGTACTCGGGGTACATGTGCCCGCCGTTGAGGACGGCCTGCTGCTCTTTGATCTCGTCGAGGATCTCGATCGCCTCGGGCTTGAGGGCGCCTTCGCCGTCGACGATGTCGATGCGCTCGAGCGTGAGCGGGACGGTGGTCGTCGGGAAGGCGCCGTCCTCGGGGTGGCAGTCGATGTGCCGGCCGGAGGAGATCGTCGGGAACCAGACGACCTTGCCGCCCATGCGCAGGGTCATCCGCACGGCGTGGACGTTGAGCCCGCCGACCGTGCTGTTCAGCGCGATACCGCCGAAGGCTTGCGCCTTGACGCCCTCGAGCCGGCCCTTCATCGCGAGGACGTCCATCTGGGTGTTGTGGTGGTGGGACTTCGCGACCATGGCGCGCATCCCGATGCGCGCGCCGTCCTGCGCGGCCTCGACGTGGTCGAAGCGGCGGGGGAACGGGCTGGGGCCGGAGTGGACGTGCATGTCGACCAAGCCGTCCAGGACGGAGGCGATCGCGGGACGCGGGCTCATGAGCGGCCTTTCGGTTCACATTATGAAGTCAAAGTTCACTATAAGACCGGCTGTCAACCCTGTGACCGCTCTTGTGCATCGGCGGACCCGTATTTAGAGTGTCTGACGTTCACTTGGTGAACATTCAGTTCGGAGTAACGGAGGACGCTGATGTCCACACCGCCCAGCGCCGCAGAGGCGGCCGCCCGACCCGGTACCCCGCACGGCCCGGACGCGGCCAAGGTGCGCGCCGCGGTCCGCGGCGGGACGCTCGCCTACTTCGTCGACCAGTTCGACATCTACCTGCCGATCGTCGTGCTGGCCCCGGCGACGGCGTACTTCCAGGCGGCCAACCTCAGCGCGAGCACGACGGCGCTGCTGGCGTCCCTGGTGTTCGCCTCGACGCTGATCGGCCGCCCGCTCGGCGCGATCATCTTCGGCCACTTCGCCGACACGGTCGGGCGCAAGCGCACGACGCTGGTCGCGGTCGGCGGCTTCGGGATCATCACGCTGCTGACCGCGTGCCTGCCCGGGCACGAGACGATCGGGATGTGGTCGGTCGGCATCCTCATCGCGCTGAGGTTCGTCGACGGGATCTTCCTCGGCGGCGAATACACGACGGCGGTGCCGCTGGCGATGGAGTGGAGCCCGAAGCACAAGCGCGGCCTCTACGCCTCGATCATCACGTCGACCTCGCCCCTCGCCTACGCCGTGATCGCCGCGATCACGCTGCTGATGCTGCAGCTGCTGCCGGCCGCCGGCCTGCACAGCGCGTACGTCCAGTGGGGCTGGCGGATCCCGTTCTTCGTCGGCGCGCTGCTGGCGGCCGTGCTGTTCCGCTACTACCAGAAGCAGGTGCACGAGCCGCCGACCGAGCTGACCGGCGAGAAGCACAAGCTGCCGTTCGTCCGGCTGGTGAAGAAGTACCCGCGGGCGCTGGGCCAGGTGTTCATCCTGATGACCGGCACGTGGCTCGCGACCAACATGGAAGCCGCCGTGACGCCGGCGCAGCTGAAGGCGCACCTGGACCTGTCGAGCAAAGAGGTCACCCTGACCATGCTCGTCATCAACGCGGCCGCCGCGCTGTCCTACCCGGTGTTCGGGGTGCTGTCCCAGCGCATCGGGCGGCGGCGGTTCTACATCGGCTACGGCTTGTCGATGGTCGTGATCGGCGCGGGTTCCTACACGCTGCTGATGGCCTCGAACGGCGGCTTCGGCGCGGCGCTCGGCTTCGGCGTGCTCATCGGGGTGTTCACCGTCGGCACGTTCGGCCCGATCGCGGCGTACCTGACCGAGCGGTTCCCGGCGAGCATCCGCTCGACCGGCTACGGCGTCGGCTACAGCCTCGCGCTCATCGCCCCGGCGTTCTACCAGTTCTACCTGCAGCGCTTCGACGGCTTCATGCCCGCGCACCTCGCCCCGGGTGTCCTGATCGTCCTCGCCGGCCTGCTGATCAGCCTCGGCGGCTTCCTGGGGCCGGAGACCAAGGACGTCGACATGGCCGACGACAGCACGATTCCGGCACTGTCCTGAATGGACGTCGGAGGCCTGGCTGCCGCCAATCCGGTGTGGGTCGGCTCGTCCGAGCTGACCATGACCCTGGAGGGGATCACCGCGTGCGTCGACGCGGGCGCCGGGGCGGTGGTGGCCAAGTCGGTGAACGAAAGCGCCGCCGCCCGGCGTCAGCTGGACATCTCGGACTACGCCTTCGTTTCAGGCGATCTGCGGGTGCGGTCCCCGGGCTCGGCCGCACTCGGTGACGGCCTGCTCAACCGGTCCGGCCTCGCCCGGGTGGAGCTGGACCATTGGCTGTCGGTGCTCGCGGATGCCGTGTCGTACGGCCGCCCGCGGGGGTGCCCGGTGGTCGGCAGCATCACCCTCGGCGACCCGGCTGCCGCCGCGCGGATCGGCCGCTCGATGGCCACCGTCGTCCCGGCCGTGGAACTCAACATCGGCGCACCGCACGGGCGTGAAGCTCGCGCGGTGCGTCAGCTGACCGAAGTGGACGGTGTGGCCGCCGCGGTGCGAGTCGTCCGAGCGGCGGTCGGCGTTCCGCTGTTCGTCAAGCTGCCCGGGCAGGCGTCCGACGTCGTCGCGCTCGCCCGGGCCGCCCGGTCGGCGGGCGCGGACGCGGTCGGGCTGGTCGGCCGGTACCCTGGCTTCCTGCCCGACCTCGACGGCGGCGCGGTGCTCGGCTCCTGGGGCGCGTGGAGCTCACCGGGTTGTCTTCCGATGAGCCTTTACTGGGTGAGCAAGGCTTTCGCGGCCCTCGACGCACCGCTGATCGGCACGAACGGCGCCCGGACGGTGGACGATGTGCTGCGGTTCCTGGCTTCGGGCGCGCGGGCCGTCGAAGTCGTCACGGCGTTGTGGGTCGGCGGCCCACCGGTGCTCCGAGAGCTGGTCGACGGGGTTGCCGGGGTCCAGGACGACTTCATCGGCAGCGCGCTGGCCGGAGCACGCGAGTACGCGGACATCGCACCGCTGCCCGCGCCGGCGTGGCTGCCCTACACCGCGCGCTGGATGTCGTCGGGCCGGTAGTGTCCGCCCAGCTCGTGGGTGAGCTCGCGCGCGGTGTCGACCACGACCCGCAGCTCGGGTGTGTCGTCGCCCATCGACAGCGTGTTGTCCGGGCCCACGATCGCGATCGTGGCGCAGATGCCGTACTCGTCGAAGACCGGCGCGGCCACCGCGACGATGCCGGGCGTGCTCATGGCCGAGCAGTGGCCGGCCGCGCGCACCCGGTCGACGTCGGCGCGCAGCTCGTCGCGCGCGGTGCCGGACAGGTTGCCGATCAGGCGTTCCATCGACAGCTGGTCGGCGTGGTAGGCGAGGAAAACCTTGCTCTGCGCGGTGTCCAGCGGCAGGTGGCTGCCGACCCGCACGGAGACGATGACGATGGTCGAGGGGTTCTCCTCGACCCGCGAGACCACCGGGCCGGTGAGGCCCCAGAGGCTGAGCACGACGCTGGTCTGCGTGGCGCGCGAGAGCGCCTGCATGTGCCGCGGCGCCAGGTTGACGACGCGGCGGTGGCCGATGGCGAACGCGCCGAGCTGCAGCAGCAGGCCGCCGGGCACGTAGCTGCCCTCGGCACTGCGTTCCAGGAGGCCGGCCGCGACGAGCGACGTGCAGTACCGGTACGCCGTCGTGCGGTTGAGACCGAGCCGTTCGGCCACTTCGCCGGCGGTCAGCTCCGGGGTCGCCGGGTCGAACAGCGAGAGGATCTGGCTGACCCGGCTCACCGCCTGGATGTCCGCCTGGTCGGCGCGGGCGTCCGGGGACCGAGTCGGTTTGGTCACGGAAAGCCTCCGCCGAAGTCTGGAATCGCTGTTCACTTCGTGAACACGGACATCAGGCTACCGGACCGGACGCTGCCGCTTGACCCATCGGATCAATCTCCTTCGAAAGTCGGTCCGGTGGCTTGTCCACGACATTCGTTGTCATCTGGTCAGGTATAGACATCCGATGGATGGCCGACCTAGTCTGACGATCGTCCACCCCGTCTCGCCGCCGCCGGGCTCGTGGCCGCGGTCCGTCACGAGGAGAGTCATGACGTTTCGCGGTTTGGTCCTCGCGGTCGCCGTCGTTTCCGGCACGCTGGTGGCGCTCCCGGCCGTCGCGGCCGAGAGCTGCGGCGGGCCGATCAAGCCCGCCAGCATCATGGCAGTCAACGCTTGCGACAGCCCGGACCGCGTCGTCGCGAAGGCCGCGGCCGTCATCCCGCGGAAGGGACAGCTGGCCTGGCAGCAACGGCCGGTCACGGCGTTCACGCACTTCGGGATGAACACGTTCACCGACCGCGAATGGGGCTCCGGCGCCGAGCGTGAAGCCACCTTCACGCCGCCGTCCGTCGACACCGCGCAGTGGATGCGGTCCCTCAAGGCCGCCGGCGTCACGCAGGTGATGCTCACCGCCAAGCACCACGACGGCTTCGTCCTCTACCCGACGCGCTACACCAACCACTCGGTGGTCGCGAGCCGGTGGTGGGTGACTCCCGGTTGCGCCGACCCGGCCCGCGAGGCGGCGGAGGCCGCGCGGGGTCAGGACCCGTCCGCCTACTGGCAGACGCGGAACACCAGCTGCGTCAACCCGCGCGGCGACATCCTGCGCGACTACGTCGACTCCGCGCGCGCCGCCGGTCTCAAGGTCGGCGTCTACCTGTCGCCCGCCGACGGCGCCGAACTGCCCAAGACGTTCTTCGCCGACGAGGTGCGGCGCATCGAAGCGAAGGTCGCGGCCGGGCAGCCGTTGAGCATCGAAGAACAAGCCACCTACGAAGACCGCGCGAGCGCCCCGCAGGGGCAGGGCCGCTACGGGACGAACAGCCCGGTCACCCGCCGGACCATCCCGACGCTCGTGCCGCACGACGACCGCACGGCCGCGCTCGCTCGTGGCCAGCTGCCGAAGTTCACCGTCGACGAGGACGACTACAACGCCTACTACCTCAACCAGATCTACGAGCTGTTCACCCAGTACGGCCCGATCGACGAGCTGTGGCTGGACGGCGCGAACCCCTGGCGCGACCACGGGATCAGCGAAACCTACGACTTCACGACGTGGTTCGAGCTGATCCACGCGCTGTCCCCGGACACCGTCACCTTCGCCGGGCCCGCCGGGGTGCGCTGGGTCGGCAACGAGGCCGGGCAGGCGCGCGAGACCGAGTGGAGTGCGCTCCCGACGACCGGCGACCCCCGGACCGCACACAACGAAGAGCTGTTCCTCGGCGGCGCGACCGCCGCCGACCTCGGGTCGCGCCAAAAGCTGGCCGATCCGTCGGTGCGGTACCTGCAGTGGGCGCCCGCGGAATCCGACGTCTCGATCCGGCCGGGCTGGTTCTTCCACCCTTCCGAACAGCCGAAGTCCGCCGCCCAGCTGGTCGAGACCTACCGCCGGACGGTCGGGCGGAACTCGTCGCTGCTGCTGAACGTCCCACCCGGCCCGGACGGCCGGATCGCGCCCGCCGACACCGCCGCGCTGGCCGGCTTCGGGCAGTCGATCGCCCGGACGGAAGGTCGCAACCTCGCCGAGGGCGGTCCCGCGGCCGTCACGGATTCCTCGCTCACCACGGCGAAACCGCTGGATCGCCCGCTCGACATCCGGCTGCCCCGGCCGGTCACGTTCGACCAGATCCGGCTCGGCGAGGACATCACGCGCGGCCAGCACGTGGAAGGCGCGCTCGTGCAGGCCGAGATCGGCGGCACCTGGCAGACCCTCGCCACGGTGACGACGATCGGCTACACCCGCCTGGTCACGTTGCCCGCGCCGGTGACCGCCGGCCGGCTTCGCGTCGTCGTCACGCAGTCCCGCGCCACGCCGTACTTGGCCACCTTCGCGTTGTACCGCACCGCCGCCTGAAAGGGAGCCATGACCCGCCACCGAGCCCTGTTCGCCGCCGTCGTTACGGTGGCCGCCACCCTCACCGCTGCCGGACCCGCTGCCGCCGGTGGCGCGCTTCCGGTGGTTTCCCCGGCCCCGCAGCAGATCGGCCGGACGTCCGCGGACGTGCCGCTGCCGTCGTCGGTAGCGCTCGTCACCGACCCCGGCACCGACCCGGCGGCCAAGGACCTGCTGACGTCGTTGTTGCGCGACCACGGCGTCACCGCCGGCGGCCACGGCCTGGCCATCCGGCTCGGCAGCACCGGTCGCGACGTTCCGGAGCAGGCCGAGGGGTACGCGCTGAACGTGTCCCGGGCCGGGATCACGATCGCCGGTCGCGACGGCGCCGGGCAGTACTACGGCGTGCAGACGCTGCGGCAGCTGTTCGTCCGCGCGGGACACGGCTGGGCGGTGAGCGGCGCGGCCGTGCGCGACTGGCCGAACATGGCCCTGCGCGGGTCGATCGAGGGCTTCTACGGTCCGCCGTGGACGACCGCGGACCGGCTGCGGCAGCTCGCGTTCCTCGGCGAGGTCAAGGCCAACACGTACATCTACAGCGCGAAGGACGACACCTACCTGCGCGCGAAGTGGCGTGATCCGTACCCGGCCGACGAGCTGGCCACGCTCGGGCAGCTCGTGCGGTCGGCCACGGCCCACCACGTCGAGTTCACGTACGCGCTCTCGCCCGGCGTCTCGGTCTGCTTCTCCTCACCGGCCGACATCGCGGCCGTCGAGGCGAAGTTCCAGTCCGTCTACGACCTCGGCGCCCGGTCGTTCTCGATGCCGTTCGACGACATCTCGTACACGAAGTGGAACTGTGACGCCGACCAGGCGGCCTTCGGGGCGCCCGGCCAGGCGGCGGCCGGCACGGCGCAGGTCTCGCTGCTCAACACGATCACCGAGCAGTTCGTGCAGACCCACGACGGTGTCCGTCCCCTGCAGACGGTGCCGACCGAGTACAGCGACCTGAAGGACTCGCCGTACAAGACGGAGCTGCGCGAGCACCTCGACCCGTCGGTGGTGGTGCAGTGGACCGGGACCGACGTCGTCCCGCCGAGCGTGACCACGGACGAAGCCGCGCAGGTCTCCGCGGTGTACGGGCGCAAGGTGTTCCTCTGGGACAACTACCCGGTGAACGACTACGAGCAGTCGGCCGGGCGGCTGCTGCTCGCGCCCTACGCGCAGCGGGAGGCCGGGCTTTCGCGGTACCTCAACGGGATCGTCGCCAACCCGATGAACCAGGAGGCGGCCAGCGAGGTCGCCGAGTTCGGTGCCGCGGACTTCGCGTGGAACGACGCGGGCTACGCGCCTTCGCGGTCGTGGCCGCAGGCGCTGGCGCGGTTGGCGGGCGGAGACCCGCGGGCGTCGGTGGCGCTGACGGTGTTCGCCGACCTCGAACACCTCGCACCGACGTTCGGCCCGACGCCGTGGCAGCCGCAGGCACCGGTGCTGGCCGCGCGGATTTCCGGGTTCTGGCAACGTTGGAACGCGGGGGACCACCGTGCGTTGGCCGACCTGCGCGCGTACGCCGTCCGGATTCGCGACGCGGCTTCTCTGGTTCGTGCCGGACGGGTCCAGGACGCGTTCGTGGCCGAGGCCGGGCCGTGGCTGGACGCGACGACGTTGTGGGGCGACGCGATGGTCACCCGGCTCGACGCCCTTTCCGCGTCTTCCCGGGGCGACCACGCTCGCGCTTCACGGCTCACCGCTCGTGCGGATGACCTGGTCACGCGGGCGCAGGCGGTGAAGACGGGCAACACCAACCGGTGGGGCGTCCGGCAGGCGCTCGTCGGCGACGGCGTCCTCGACACGTTCCTCGGCCGGCTTCGGGAGCAGTCATGAACTCGGTGAGCAGGCGGAGTTTCCTCGGCGGAGCGGCGGCGATCACAGCGGGCGCGGTCCTGGCCGGCCCGGCGGGAGCGGCAGGCCGCAGGGGTCTCAGCGTGTCCGGTGAACGGTTCCTGCTGGACGGCAAGCCGTTCCGGATCGTCTCGGGTGCGATTCACTACTTCCGCATCCACCCGGACCAGTGGCGCGACCGCCTTTCGCGGTTGAAGGCGCTGGGGCTGAACACGATCGAGACGTACGTGCCGTGGAACTTCCACCAGCCTGTGCCGGGCCGCGCCGACTTCAGCGGGTGGCGCGATCTGCCGGCGTTCGTGCGGATCGCGGGCGATCTCGGGTTCCAGGTGATCGTCCGGCCGAGTCCGTACATCTGCGCGGAGTGGGAGTTCGGCGGCCTCCCGGCGTGGCTGCTGGCCGACCGGAACCTGGAGCTGCGCTGCGCCGATCCCGCGTACCTGAAGGCCGTGGACGCGTGGTACGACCAGCTGATCCCGCGTCTGGTGCCGCTGGAGGCCCAGCACGGCGGACCGATCGTGGCGGTGCAGATCGAGAACGAGTACGGCAGCTACGGCAACGACACGAGCTACCTCGCCCACCTGCGCGACGGCCTGCGCGGCCGGGGCATGACGAGCCTGCTGTTCGCGGCCGACGGCGCGTCCGAGTTCTTCATGCGTTTCGGCTCGTTGCCGGGCACGCTGGAGGTCGGCACGGGCGACGGCGACCCGGCGCCGAGCGTGGCGGCGCTTCGGAAGTTCCAACCTGGTGCGCCGGTCATGATGGCGGAGTACTGGGACGGCTGGTTCGACCACTGGGGCGAGGAGCACGGCACGCGGGATCCGCGGCAGATTGCGTCCTATGTGGACAAGCTGCTCGCCACGGGCGCGTCGGTCAACCTCTACATGGCATGCGGCGGAACGAACTTCGGCTTCACGAGCGGCGCGAACACGTCGGGAACGACGTACCAGCCGACGGTGACCAGCTACGACTACGACTCCCCGGTCGGCGAGGCCGGCGACCTGGGCGCGAAGTTCACGGCGCTGCGGGCGGTGCTGACGAAGTACACAGGCGTGCCTCCGGGTCCGATCCCCGGGCGCTCTGTGAGGCTGCCGGCGCAGACGGTCACACCGTCGGGTGCTGTTTCCCTGCTGGACTCACTTTCGGTGCTGTCCGCGCCGGTCCGATCGGCCCACCCGGTACCGATGGAGCGCGTCGGCCAGGCGACGGGCCTGATCCACTACCGCACGACGGTGCAGGGGCCGCATTCGGGACCGCTGAGCATCCACGGCTTGGCGGACCGTGCGCTGGTGTTCGTCGACGGAGCGTTCCTGGGGGTGCTGGACCGCAACCAGCCGTCGGGAACACTGGATTTGTCGTTGGTGAAGCCGGCTACGCAGCTGGACATCCTGGTGGACGCGATGGGCCGGGTGAACTACGGCCCGTACCTGGCCGACCGCAAGGGCATCGACGGCTGGGTGGCGATGAGCACCCAGCAGAAGCTGTTCGGCTGGGAGATCCGCCCGTTGCCGCTGGACGACCTTTCGCGGTTGCGCTTCTCGTCCGCGCCGGTGTCCGGTCCGGCCTTCCACCGGGCGACGGTCGAGGTGGCGAGTCCCGAGGACGGTTTCGTCGCTTTGCCTGGGTGGGAGAAGGGGGTCGTCTGGTTGAACGGCTTCAATCTGGGACGGTATTGGAAGGTCGGGCCGCAGCGGACGTTGTATGCGCCGAAGCCGTTGTGGCGCCGGGGAGTGAACGAGATCGTGGTCTTGGAGCTGCATCGGCCTGGGGCGGCGATCGAGGTTCGTCCGGAGGCGGACTTGGGTTAGTGGTCTGTCGGGCTGGGTTGCGGCAGGCGGGGGCGGCGACCGAGTTCGTTGGAGCCGCCGGAGCCAAAGGACTTGCCGCGGCGCTGTCGACGAACTTTGGACGCGCGACACCAGCGCGTGGGTGCAGGCCCGTAGCCGGTGGCTGCGGGCCTTTCCCGTGTTCTCCTTGCGTCAGGCTGCGAAGGGGAGTGGTTGATGGAGGTTGTTGCGCCTGGGTTTTCGGCGTTTGTCCAGGAACACCGGCGGCAAGAACTCCGGGAGGCCGTCGGCGGCGATGCGGACTTGCCAGCCCGAGCGGTGCAACAGGCGGTGGTGGTGGGCGCACATCAGCACCATGTTGCCCAGCTCGGTAGGGCCGCCGTCAGCCCAATGCCGGACGTGGTGACCTTGACAGTGCCGGGGTGGACGATGACAGCCCGGGAAGACGCAGCCGCGGTCGCGCAGGTACAACGCGCGGCGGAGTCCGGGCGGGACCAGGCGGCGTTGCCGTCCGAGGTCGAGGGGTTCGCTCTTGCCACCGAGGACTGCGGGGATGAGCATGCAGTCGCAGGCGTGGATCCGAGCTTCGGCCGCGGACATCGTGCCCAGGTCACCGAGGATGGCCCGGCCGACACCGGACCTCAAGTCCTCCAGCGAGACCGCCACCATCACGTGGGCTCGTTCGCCGGCCTGCATCGGCAGGTCCGGGGAGTTCAACGCGAGGTCGATGGCGTCGGAGAAGGCGTCGCCGTAGCGTTCCTGCGGGGAGCGCAAGTCGGGGCCCTCGTCGCTGGTGCGGCGTTCGGCCAGCGCGTCGAGCAGAGCGCTGGCGCGGGAGCCGGTCTCGTCGTCGAAGCGGCCGTTCAACTCCCAGACCCCGGTTCTTTTGCGACGCAAGGAAAGCTCGCGGCCGGGGGTGGCCGGTTCGGCGGTGTCGGGTTCCTGGCCGTCCGGGTCCAGGTGGGCCAGGATCCGCGCACCCAGAGCGGCGACCTGCTTGTGCCCGGCGTCGTCGGCGAAGGCCAGCAGGTGCTGTTCGGCCTCGTCGCGGTGTTCGGGCGGGATCTGGGTCAGGGCGTCGACGATGGTGTCGATCATCGGGGTGCTCAACCGGCCCTCCGACGCGGCAGCGCCGGTGGCGGGAGCAACAGCGGAAACAGGTGTGCCGTCGAGGTTGTGGCCGGGCGCAAGGGCGCGGGCTCGCTTGACTACAGACTCAGCGGCAGCCTTGGGGACATCGGCCAGATGCTCGAAAAGCCGCGCGGCAGAGCGGTATCCGAAGAGTTCCATGACACCGCGCGACTCGATTTCCATGAGCAGAGAACCGATCTCGGCCTCGGCAGACCGCACAACAGTGAGCAGCGCGGAGATGCGGTCGGCCAGGGCCACCGCATCCGCTCGCATCACCGCTTCGCTGTCCACACACCAAGATTACCGGCAGACGAACGCATGTTCATCACTCAATCAGGGTAACTGTTCAGGCCATTTCCGGGACTTGAGCGTGACTGTGGGATGATCTTGTTGTGGGAGAAGGTGTCCGTCCTTCGTATGATGAGCTGGCCG
>NZ_JBFBBZ010000071.1:35919-39884 GCF_040682935.1 Amycolatopsis sp. NPDC051061 | reverse complement strand
CCCCGCTCGTTTACGCCCCCGCGCCCCCCCTCATCTACCCCTTCGGCTTACAACTCTTTCCATACACCACGCACTTCCGACCCGGGTCAGGCCCGCGCGGCCACGCCGTCGAGGTGGAGCACGCCGCCGGTGTGGTGGGCGGCGACGAACTCGGGCCCCTTGGTGACGAGCCGCGCGATTGCCGTCGCGTGGCCGTGGCCGAGGCCGTGCTCGGTCTTCAGCCACGTGATGATCTCGCCGTGCTTCGTGAGCTTCTTCTCCGCCGCGAGCCCGAGGAACGCGCGCGGGGTGATGCCGGTCTGCTTCTCGGCGTTGTCGAGGTAGACCTGGAAAGACATGGGGACTCCTGGGATCGAACCGAAGGTTCTTCGGCCTGCCTTGCTTGTCCCCAAGGTCTCACCGACAACTTTTTTTGTCAAGGCTTCGGCGCGACGACCGCCAGCGTCGTGTACGACAGCGTGAAGCCACCGCCGAGCGCGTCGACGGCCGCGCCGACCCCGGCGAGGACGTCGGCCAGCGCGTCGGGCTCGAGGCGCGTCAGGCCCCCGGTCGTCGGCAGGAGATCCAGCCATTCGTCGCGCGTGTAGGCCTGCTCCCAGGCGAACCGCCACCGTTCGGGTTCGCCGAAGCGGCCCGACTCCCGGATGCCGTCGGCGAACTTGGTGAACATGACTTCGTAGAGTTCGGCGGCACTCCTCGGCTCCTTCCCGAAGGGCGAGCCGGGCAGCACCCGCCGGATGCCTTCGGCGAGAGCCTCCGCGACCTCGTCCGGCGGCTGGAACACGTGCGCGAACACGGCGAGCAGGCCACCGGGACGCAGGACGCCGGCCGCCTTCGCCGGGCCGGCGACCGGGTCGACCCAGTGCCAGGCCTGCCCGGCGACGACCGCGTCGAAGGTCCGCCCCGCACTGTCCCAGTCCTCGAACTTCGCGACTTCGATGTCGACACCGCTGCCGCGCGCGAAGCCGGCCATCCGCGGATCGGGGTCGACCCCGAGCACCCGGCGGCCCGCGGCCCGGAACTGCCGGGCCTCGATCCCGGTGCCGCAGCCGACGTCGAGGAAGTCGGGGCCGGGACTGGCGGCGACGACGCGGGCGACCAGTTCGGCGGGATACTCCGGCCGGGCCCGGTCGTAGCGTTCGGCGTCGATTCCGAAGGATTCGGCGAAAGCGCGGGCTTCATGAGGCTGAGTGGGCATGCGCCCACTTTAATGGGCACTCGCCCACTAGGGCAACCGCATGGGCGTTCGCCGCGGGCGTAACGGAGAATGGGGCCATGCCGACCGGTGTCCACCTGCGCGACGTCCGCCAGCAGCTGTTCCACGCGGCCGAGCGGGTCTTGCTCCGCGACGGCCCGAACGCGCTGACCAGCCGCGCGGTGACCGCCGAAGCCGACGTCGCGAAGGGCGTGCTCCACCGTCACTTCGCGGACTTCGACGCGTTCCTGGCGGAGCTGGTGCAGGACCGCATCACCCGCCTGAGGGACCAGGCGGCGATCCTGGAGGCGTCGGCGGGAACGCGCACGGTGGCCTCGAACCTGGTGGACGCGCTGACGGAGCTGTTCGACCCGGTCTCGGTGGCGCTGACGAGCTTGGTGTTCATCCGCGACGAACTCCGCACCCGCCTACGCCGCCCGGGCGACGGCGACGGACTCCCCTTCCTGACCGAGGCAAGGGAGATGCTGTCGTCCTACCTGAAAGCCGAGCGAGCCCAGGGCCGCATAGCGCCGGACGCAGACGCGGATTCCCTGTCCCTGTCGTTGATCGGAGCAAGCCACCTGCTCTTCGCGGGCCGCCAAAGGCACACGCTCCCAGAAGAAGCAGAGCTGAAAAACCTGATCCACACCATCACCGCGGACGTAGTCCAGCGCAGGCTGTGGTAAAAGTCCGATGTAGACAGACGCCGGCCACCCACGAAACGCAACCACACGCGGGGGGTCCGGGGGCGTGCCCCCGGCGGGGGCGTGGGGGCTCGGCCCCCACCGGACACGACGAGAAGAGCCCCGTTCGCGCTTTCCGCGAACAGGGCTCTCCCAGCGAATCTCGTGGGCGATACTGGGATCGAACCAGTGACCTCTTCGGTGTGAACGAAGCGCTCTCCCCCTGAGCTAATCGCCCGTCGTACGAATTTCCACGAGTTCCCGGGGGTGGGCTCGTGGTGCGCGATACTGGGATTGAACCAGTGACCTCTTCCGTGTCAGGGAAGCGCTCTCCCGCTGAGCTAATCGCGCGCTGCGGAACTCCGTACTCACAGAAGCATATCGGACGTCTCCGGAGGGTCAGCAGGGGGTGCGGTGTGACCGCGCGCACGGCGGAAACCGCCGTGACACGAAGGTGCCGAAACGGGCAGACTGCAAGGACAGCGCGCTTGCGTCCCGGCCACCGCCGGGGGATGGCCCGCCAGACCAGGAGAGCTTTCGCCCCGATGACCGACACCGTGTCCACCCCGCCCGCCGACCTGGACCGCGCCCCGGTGCGCCCGGGGCTCCTCATCGGGGTCCTCGTGCTGTCCGCGTTCGTGATGATCCTCAACGAGACGATCCTGAGCGTCGCGCTGCGCGACCTGACCGTCGACCTGCGGGTGCCGACCACGACCGTGCAGTGGCTGACCAGCGGGTTCCTGCTGACCATGGCCGTCGTCATCCCGACGACCGGCTTCCTGCTCGAGCGGTTCTCGCCGCGGCAGGTGTTCCTCTTTTCGCTCTCGGCGTTCAGCCTCGGCACGCTGTTGTGCGCGCTCGCGCCCGGCTTCGGGATGCTGATGGCCGGGCGCGTGGTGCAGGCGTGCGGCACGGCGGTGATGCTGCCGCTGCTGATGACGACGGTGATGCGGCTGGTGCCGCCGGAGCGCCGCGGCGCGACGATGGGCACGATCACGATCGTCATCGCGGTGGCGCCCGCGATCGGGCCGACGATCGGCGGCGCGGTGCTCTCGTCGCTGGGCTGGCGCTGGATGTTCTGGATCGTGCTGCCGCTGTCGGTGGCGGCGCTGGTGACCGGCGCACTGCAGCTGCGGCTGAACAGCGAAACGCGGCGGGTGCCGCTGGACGTGCCGTCGGTGCTGCTGTCGGCGATCGGCTTCGGCGGCGTGTTGTACGGGCTGTCGTCGACTGGGGAGCAGGCCGGCGCGGAGCCGCCGGTGCCGGCGTGGGTGCCGATCGTCGTCGGCGTGGTCTCGCTGGTGGTGTTCACGTGGCGCCAGCTGCGGCTGCAGCGCCGGGACCGGGCGCTGCTGGACCTGCGGCCGTTCACGCACCGGAGTTTCGTGGTGTCGCTGGTGCTGACGTCGCTGCTGTTCGTGTGCCTGATCGGCGCGGCGGCGATCCTGCTGCCGCTGTACCTGCAGACGGTGCTGCACACGAGCACGTTCGTGAGCGGCCTGGCGGTGCTGCCCGGCGGCCTGGTGCTCGGCCTGCTGGGCCGCCCGGTGGGCGCGCTGTTCGACAAGGTGGGTGCGCGCCCGCTGGTGATCCCGGGCGCGGCGGCGATGGCGGTGTCGCTGTGGCTGTTCACGACGCTGGGCGCGGGCTCGCCGCTGATCGCGGTGATCGGGATCCACGTGCTGCTGATGGCCGGGCTCGGGCTGATGATGACGCCGCTGTTCACCGAATCGCTGGGCGCACTGCCGGAACACCTGTACTCGCACGGGAGTGCGATCCTGTCGACGCTGCAGCAGATGGCGGGAGCCTTGGGCACGGCGGTGTTCGTGAGCGTGGCGACGCTGTGGAGCGCGGCCGGAGCGACCGCCGGGCCGGACGCTTCGGGCTTGCGGGCGGCGTTCGTGGTGGCCGGGGTGATCGGGCTGCTGGCCTTCGCGGGGACTTGGCTGATCCGTTCGACGAGCGGCGCCAAGGCGGCTCCGAAGCACTGACGGTCGTGGGTGGTAAAAAGTGTTTGTACAAAGTTTGAGAATAAAGAACAAAAAAGCCAGTCAGCAAGCCCCCCCGGTACACGTGGGTCGAGAAAA
>NZ_JBFBBZ010000071.1:0-35909 GCF_040682935.1 Amycolatopsis sp. NPDC051061 | reverse complement strand
GCGGGGTGGCGGGCGCGGCGGGCGGGGGCGGGGAGGGGGCCCACCCGTGGGAGGGGCGCCCCCTGGGGGGCCCCCCCGCACTGCCGGGCGTGGGTCCTAAACGGTGTTGGAACACTGTTTCTCACTCACGACCAACCACGGCAGACCGCATCCCCGCCGTGTCCACTTCGGACGAAAAAAGTCCCGCTTCCGCTCAGCGAAGGCCGGGGGGAGACCTGCGAGCGAAAGCGGGAGTTCGAGGCCGGTACGGGGGTCGCCTCGCGGCGAGGGGCGCTACACAGCTCCGGGCGAACCGGTCTTCTGTGAAGGCATTGGGTGAGGCCCGGGGACTCCGCCGTACCGACACCCGTTACAACGTCCCGCGCCTGCCGGTGTTCCCCGACGTGACCGGGCTCATGCCAGCATGCGGCCCAGCAGGACACCCAGCCGAGTGCGGTCCGCGGTGCCCAGACCCGCCGTCATCGGCGCCATCACCCGGGACACCTCCGCCGTCAGTTCACGAGCCAGGTCGGCGCCCGCCGGTGTCAGGCTGACGCGGACCGAACGCCCGTCGTCGCGGCTCGCCTCGCGGGACACCAGTCCACGGCGGGCCGCCCGGTCCACCAGGCCGCTCACCGACGACCGGTCCAGTCCCAGGTGCGTGGCGAGCTCGGCCATCTTCGGCGTGCGGTCGCGCAGGATCCCCAGTACCCGCAGCTGTGTCAGGGAAAGCTCGTGCGCCGCCGCCACCTGGCTCAGGTGCGCCATCACGGCGAAGGACACCTGGGCCAGGTTGTCCAGCACCTCGTCGGGTTCGGTCATGCTGCCGAGACTACCTTGAACTAGTTGGGAATGCCATCTAAAGTAGTGGGCATTACCAACTAAAGGAGCCCGCATGCGCGCCGCCGTCGTCACCGAGTTCGGTACCCCGCCCACCTGCCGGGAGTTCGCCGAACCCCAGCCCACGAGCACGGACGAGGTCCTCGTCGACGTCGTCGCAGCGGGCCTGCACCCGCGCGTCCGCTCCCAGGCGGACGGTTCGCACTACACCGAAAAGGGTGAACTTCCGCTCGTCCCCGGCATCGACGGCGTCGGCCGGTGCCCCGACGGCACGCTGCGGTACTTCGTGCTGCCCGACACCTCGATGGGCGCCATGGCCGACCGCACGGTCGTGGACACAAGACGCAGCGTCGTCCTGCCCGAAGACGCCGAC
This sequence comes from Amycolatopsis sp. NPDC051061, assembly GCF_040682935.1. NCBI lineage: Bacteria > Bacillati > Actinomycetota > Actinomycetes > Pseudonocardiales > Pseudonocardiaceae > Amycolatopsis > Amycolatopsis sp. NPDC051061. The sequence continues at coordinate 34,717 of NZ_JBFBBZ010000071.1, read as the reverse complement.
CCGGTGCTCGTCGCCGCCGGCGTGAACCCCGCGATGTCGGCCTGGATCGCCTTGCGCCGGCGGATCGAGTTCGCCGCCGGGCAGGACGTCCTCGTCCTGGGCGCCACCGGGAACGCCGGCCGGCTCGCCATCCAGGTCGCGAAGCACCTCGGCGCGGGCCGGGTGATCGCCGCCGGCCGCGACGCCGGGCGCCTCGCCGAGGTACCGGCCGACGAAGCCCTCACCTTCGACGAGCTCGGCAAGGCCGCCGACGTCGACGTCGTCCTCGACTACGTCTGGGGCCCGCCGACCACCGCCGCCCTGCGCACGATCGTCACCGAGCGCGCCGACCGCGGCCGCCCGCTGACCTGGGTCGAGATCGGCTCGGTGGCGGGACCGACGATCGAGCTCCCGTCGGCCGCGCTGCGGGCGGCGCGCCTGCAGCTCGTCGGCAGCGGGCAGGGCTCGGTGCCGACCGAAGACATCGTCACGGAGCTGAACGCTCTGGTGAAGGAGATCGGCACCTTCCGGATCGACGCGCGCACGGTGCCCCTCCAGGACGTCGAAGCCGCCTGGAGGAACACCGGCGGGACTCAGCGCGTCGTCGTCACTCCTTGACCTTCGGCGTCGCCCGCACGCCCGAGTGCAGGTACCGCTCCCCCGTCGGCAGCGTGTAGAACGTCGCCGAAACCCAGCCCCGCATGCCCGCGGGACTGTAAGCGAACTGGCCCGGGCCGATCGGCACCAGCTCGTCCTCGGTCGTCGTCTCCGGCACCAGCTCGGCGAGCGGGCCGGTGACGGTCTGGCGCATCCACAGCTTCTCGTCGCGGGTGAGGACATCGATCCGGACCGACTCCCGCTCGTAGACGCCGAGGAACTCCGAGGCGTCGACCGCGGGCGGCGCCGCGGCCGGCTCGAGCGGACGCGGCATGGCCACGGCCGCCAGCTCGGCGAAGATCTCGCGATAGAGCTCTTCGTAGAGGTCGTGGGTGCTGCCGCCGTTGGCGAGCAACGTGACCGCCAGCCCGTGTTCCGGCAGGACCCGCAGGAACGCCGACTGCCCGATCGTGTTGCCGTCGTGGCCGTACACGCGCCGGCCGTCCCAGCCGAAGCGGATCCAGCCGAGCCCCCAGGAGTCGCCGAGCGTGTCCTTGTCCGGCATCTCGAACTGCTCTTCGGTCATCGCCTGCGCGGACTCCGCGGAGAGCAGCCGCGCGCCATCCGGGCCGAGGCCGCCGGTCAGGTGCAGGCGGGCGAACGCCAGGACGTCGTCGGTCGAGGCCGAGATGAGCCCGGCCGGGCCCACCGAGCGCGGCAGCCCCCACACCGGCGCCGGCTGCGGCTCGGCGTCGCCCGCCGCGACGTGGCCCACCGCGGCGCGCTGCAGGAGCGCTTCCTCCGGCAGGGTGCTCGTGCGCTTCAGGCCCAGCGGCGTGAACAACCGCTCGCGCAGGGCCGCGTCCCAGGTCTTGCCGGTCAGCTTCTCGATCACCCGGCCGACGAGGACGAACCCCGAGTTGCAGTAGGAGAGGGTGGCACCGAGGGGATGGCTCTGCGCGGCCTGGTCGAGCCCCGCCACGTACTTCTCGAGGCAGTCGTCGCCGCGGCCGGTGTCGGTGAAGACGTCGCCGTCGATGCCGCTGGTGTGGGTCAGCAGGTGCCGCAGCGTCACCTGCTTCGTGACGTCGGGATCGGCCAGCCGCAGCTCGGGCAGGACGTCGGCGATCGGCGCGTCCAGCTTCAGCAGCCCTTCGTCGACGAGCTGCATCGCGACGGTGGCCGTCCACACCTTGGTGATCGAGCCGATCTGGAACACCGAATCGTCCGTGGTCTCGACGCCGGTCGCCTTGTTCAGCACGCCGTAGCTCGTCTGGACGACTTCGTCGTCGTCGAGCCGCAGGATGCCCAGCACCGCGCCGGGGACGCGGTGCTTGCGCGCGAGCTCGGCGAGCCGGCGGCGCCAGTGCGCGGCGTCGACCGGCACCCGCGCCGGTTTGCCCGGCTCGCCGGCGTGCTGCTCGACCCAGTCCACGATGCGGCGGTTGAAGTCGGCGCGGTGCGACGGGCGGCCTTCGAGGATGAACAGGTGCGACGCGTCCGGGTAGAGCACCATCCGGGTGGGCACGCCCTGCTCGCGCAGGGCCGTGAACCACTGTTCGGCCTGTCCCGCCGGGCACCGGTCGTCGGCGGCGCCGTGCAGGACCAGGGTCGGCGTGCGCACCTTTTCCACCTGGGCCAGCGGGGAAAGTGCCTCGTAGTGCGTGCGGTTCTCCGCCGGGACGGCCCCGAACTCGGTGACGCCCAGGTAGTGGCCGCCGTCCGACGTGCCGGCCATGCTGACCGCGTCGCTGACGACCCCGCCCGCGACCGCGGCCGCGAACCGGTCGTCGCGGCTGGTCAGGTAGCAGGTCATGAAGCCGCCGTAGCTGTACCCGGACACCGCGAGCCGCGCCGCGTCGGCCACCCCTTCGGCCACGAGCTGGTCCAGCGGCTCGAGGAAGTCCTTGGCGTCGGCCAGGCCCCAGGCGCCGATCGCGGCGGTGTAGAACGCTTCGCCGTAGCCGTCGCTGCCGCGCGGGTTGAGCAGCAGCACCGCCCAGCCGCGGGCGGCGAGCTGCTGGTGGTAGAGGTGCACGGGGTCGGCGGCGCCGTTCCACGCGTTGTGCGGGCCGCCGTGGATGTCCAGCAGCAGCGGCCGTGGGCCGGTGCGGGCGGGGTCGCGCAGCAGCCAGCCGTGCACGACCGTGCCGTCGGAGACGGTGAACTCCCGCTCCTCGTGGGTGAACAGGTCGACGTCGGCGGGACCGTGCGCGGTGCGCACCCGCGCCGCTCCCCCGGTGAGGTCGACCGTCGCGACCTCGCCGTAGGACGTCGGCGTGGTCAGCACGACCGCCGCGGTGTTCCCGGCGACGCTCAGCCCCGCCACGGCGGTCCCGGTTTCGCCGAAGACGCGCCGCGGCTCGCCACCGGCGACGTCGACGGCGTAGAGGTGGGTGTACCCGCGGTCCCGGACGCAGAACAGGACCGTGGCGCCGTCGCCGGAGAGCTGCGGGAGCGCGCCCGGGTACCCCGGGCCGCCCGGCATCACGGTGCGGTCGAGCGGCGCGGCGAGGTCCACGGTCTCGCCGCCGTCCAGCGGCACGCGCAGCAGTCCGGTGTGGCCCGTGGCGGTGTCCCGGCGGCCGACGACGAGCAGGGCCGCGCCGTCCGCGGTCCACGTGACCGTCCCGCTCATCCCTTCGCCCGAGTCCGCCAGGCGAGGCTCCGCGGTGCGGTCGGCGGTGTCGAGGACGTAGGTGCCCGAACGGAAAGTCAGGTCGGCGTCGGCGTCGCGTGCCGCGGGGAAGGCCAGCCGCGAACCGTCCGGCTCCCAGGCGGGGTCGCCCGCGTGCCAGTCCCCCGACGTCACCCGGCGGACCTCGCCGGTGGCGACGTCGAGGACGTGGACGTGCTTGCGCAGCGTCCGCAGGAACCCGGCGCCGTCGGCCTTGAAGTCCAGCCGGTCGGCGACCACCGGGGCGCTCGCGCGGCGGCCTTGCGCGCCGTCGTCTTCGCCCTCCTCGGCGGCGAGGTCGATCGGGGCGCTGAAGGCGATCTCGGTGCCGTCCGGGCGCCACACCGGCGTGCCCGCGCCCAGCGGCAGCGTGGTGACCCGCTCGGGCTCGCCGCCGCCGGTGGGCAGCAGCCACAGCTGCGGCGGGCCGTCCTGGGCGCGCAGGAACGCGATCCGCGTCCCGTCCGGCGACCACGCCGGTGCCGCGTCGGCGCGGCCGTGGGTCAGCCGGCGCGCCTCACTGGGGGTGGCCATGGCGACCTCCCAGAGCGTGTGGGTGTCCTCGTCCCGGTCGCGGTCGGTGGTGCGCAGCGTGTAGACGATCCGGGCGCCGTCGGGCGAGATCGCCGGTTGCTCGGGGAGCTCCAAGCCGTACAGGTCGTCGATGCCGAGGCGTCGGGTCATGCGGATCTCCTTGGGGGATAACGGTCTCACGCGGCGAAGTGGCAGGCCGCGCGGTGCGGCCGGTGGGCGGCGTCCTCGGCCGGGTCGGCGCTGACGCAGAGGGTGCGGTCGGTGTGCACGAGCGGGCCGATCGGGCACCGCGGGTGGTAGCGGCACCCGGGCGGCGGGTGGTGCGGGTCGGCGGGTTCGGTGTCGGCGAGCGGGGCAGCGACGTCATCGGTGTCGGCGAGCAGGTTCCGGTGCGCCGACGGCGCGGCGGAGAGGAGGTCCCGCGTGTAGGGGTGCTGCGGATCGGTCAGCACCTGTTCGGCGGGCCCGGCTTCGACGATCCGGCCGAGGTACATCACGGCGACGACGTCGCTGACGTACCGCACCACGGCGAGGTTGTGCGAGATGAACAGCATCGACAGCGCCAGCCGCCGCTGCACGTCGCGGACGAGGTTGAGCACCGCGCCCTGCACCGAGACGTCGAGCGCCGAGGTGATTTCGTCGGCGATCAGCACCTTCGGCTGCCCGGCCAGTGCCCGGGCGAGCGCGACGCGCTGGCGTTGCCCGCCGGAAAGCTGCCCGGGCAGCGTCGCGGCGCGTTCCGGGTCGAGGTGGACCAGCTCGAGCAGCCGGGCCACCTCGGCGCGCCGGGCCCCGCGGGACGTGCCGGGCGGCATGGCCTCGGTGATCGACTCGCCGATCGCCATCCGCGGGTCCAGCGACGAGTACGGGTCCTGGAACACCATCTGCAGCGGGCGGCGCCGGGGCAGCCGCCGGACGTCGACGCCGTCGAGGCGCACCTGGCCCGCGCTGACCGGGGCGAGCCCGACGGCCGCCCGGGCGAGGGTCGACTTGCCCGAGCCGGACTCGCCGACCAGGCCGACGACCTGTCCGGGAGGGACGGTCAAGCTGACGCCGTCGACGGCGGTCAGCTTGCCGTAGCGGACGCTCACCCCGTCGAACTCCAACGCACTCATGCGGCCCCTTCCTCGCGCGACTGTCCGGAAAGGACGTTCACCTGCGGGTGCCAGCACGCGACCCGGTGCCCGCCCGCGGTCGGTTCCAGCACCGGGTCTTCGGTCCGGCAGCGCTCCGTGGCCAGCGGGCAGCGGGCCGCGAACGCGCAGCCGTCGGGCACCTGGTCCGGCTCCGGCGGACGGCCGGGGATGACGGCCAGTGGCTCGTCGCGATCGGTGCCGAGGTCCACCGTCGTGGCCAGCAGCGCCCGCGTGTACGGGTGCTGGGCCGGGCTCCCGGTCGGCAGGTCCTCGACGACCCGGCCGGCGTACATCACCAGCATCCGTTCGCACGTCTGGGAAACGACGGCGATGTCGTGGCTGATCAGCAGGATCGCGGCACCTTCCGCTTCGCGCGTGCGGGCGAGCAGCCGCAGGACCTGCCGCTGCACGGTGACGTCGAGCGCGGTGGTCGGCTCGTCGGCGATGACGAGCTTCGGCTGCCCCATCAGGCCCATGCCGATCATCGCGCGTTGCCGCATGCCGCCGGAGAACTCGTGCGGGTATTGCCGGGCCCGCCGGGCCGCGGCCGGGACGCGCACCGCGGTCAGCCGGTCGACCGCGCGGGCGAACGCCGCTCGCCGCGACAGGCCGTGGTGCTGTTCGGACACCTCGGCGAGCTGCCGGCCGACCCGGCGGGCCGGGTTGAACGACGTCATCGGGTCCTGGAACACCATGGCGAGCGACGTGCCGAGCTCGCGGTCCGACGCCTTGTCGACGGGCTTGCCGTCGAACTCCAGCCGGTCCGCGGTGACGACACCGGGCGCTTCGATCAAGCGCGACACCGCCAGCGCGGTCAGGCTCTTGCCGGAGCCGGACTCGCCGACGACGCCGATCGCTTCGCCGGCGCGGACGCTGAAGCTGACCCCGCGCACCGGCACGGTCCAGCCGCCCGGAACCGGGAACGCCACCTGGAGGTTCTCGACGACGAGCACGGCGTCGCCGGAAGCCTCGGCGGCCACCGCGGGCCGCGGGGACGGCAGCGGTCCCGCCGCACGCCGCGTCGTGCGCGTCCGGACGCCGATCACGCCGGCCACGGTCTCGCCGACCAGGTTGAACGCCAGCCCGGCCAGGACCACCGCCGCGCAGGGCGCGAGCGCGGCCACCGGGTTGACGTAGATGCCGTCCAGTCCTTCGCGCAGCAGCCGGCCCCAGTCGTAGTCCGGTGCCTGCACGCCGATCCCGAGGAACGACAGGCCGGCGAAGGCCAGCAGCGCCGAGCCGGCCCCGATGGTCGCGTTCACGACGAGAGGCTCGCCGATGTTGGGCAGCACGTGCCGGACCAAGAGCCGGATCCGGCCGACGCCGGAAACCCGGGCCGCGGCGATGTAGTCCCGCCCGGCCACCGACGCGGACAGCGTCTGCACCAGCCGGGCGAACGCCGGCGCCACGGCGAACGCGATCGCCAGTACCGCGCCGTGCGTGCCGACGCCGAAGATCACCGCGAGGAACAGCGCCAGCAGCAGCCCCGGGAACGCGACCGCGACGTTGACCGCCGCGGTGAGCAGCCGGCCCGCCCAGCGCGGCAGCACCGACGGCAGCGTCCCGAGGACGACCCCGGCGCCGACGCCGATCGCGGTGGCCAGCACCGCGAGCCCGACCGAGAGCCGGGTCGCGACCAGGGTGCGGAAGAAGAGGTCGCGACCGAGGGAGTCGCTGCCGAACCAATGCGCCCCGGACGGGCCCTGGCCGATCGCATCGGTGTCGATCGCGGCGGCGGCGTCACCCCACAGCAGCGGGGCCAGCACCGCCAGCAGCACGACCCCCGCCAGCAGGACCGCCGAGCACGCGCCCACCGGCGTGCGCACCGCCGCCACCCAGACCGAACCGCGTCGCGCCATCTCACGCCTCCCGAATGGCCGAGCGCGGGTCGAGCAGCCCGAGCACGACGTCGACCAGCAGGTTCACCAGCAGCACCCCGACGCCGTAGACCAGCACGATCCCCTGCACCAGGGGGTAGTCCTTCTGCAGGATCGAAGCGACGATCGTCGAGCCGAGGCCGGGCCAGGCGAACACGTTCTCCACGAGCACCGTGCCCGCCACCATCCCGGTCAGCATCAGCCCGCCGAGGGTGAGCGACGCGGTCAGCGCGTTCGGCAGCGCGTGCCGCACGTACACCAGCCGCGCGGGCAGCCGCTTCGCCCGCGCGGTGCGGACGAAGTCGGCGCCCAGCACCGAAAGCAGCTCCACCCGCACCATCCGGGCGAGCACCGCCGCCGGCCCGACCGCCAAGGCTGCCACCGGCAGGACGTACGCGCTCACGTCGTCGCTGCCCGCCACCGGGAACCAGCCGAGGCCGACGGCGAGCAGCGCCACCAGCCCGACCGCGACCAGGAACTCCGGGATGGCGGCGAGGAACACGCTCACCGACGTGAACCCCAGCTCCGCGCCCCGGCGGCGGCCGCCACGCGTCAGCACCGCGAAGCAGACGCCGACCGGGACCGCGACGACGACCACGACCGCGAAGGCCAGCACCGCCAGCTGCAGGGTCGAGGGCAGCCGGTCGCCGATCACCTGCGCGACCGGCTGTCCGCTCGCCATCGACGTCCCGAAGTCCCCGGAAAGCAGGTTGCGCACGTAGTGCCCGTACTGCACCCACAGCGGGTCGTCCAAGCCGAGTTCGGCCCGCTTGGCCGCCACCAGCGCGGCGGGCGCGGTGAGGCCGAGCGAGGCCCGCACCGGGTCGCCGGGGACCAGGTGGATCATCAGGAACGCCGCGGTGAGCAGCGCCCACAGCGACACGGCGAACCGGCCCAGCCGCCGCGCGGCGAACGCCGGCCACGGGCTGCCCCGCAGGCCGGCGGGCGCCGCCGCGGTCGTCATTTCGCGTACATCCGGATCGAAGACGGCTCGACGTTGCCCTGGCTGATCTCGAACTTCGCGCCGCTGGCGTAGGTCGGCACCACGGAGTCGAAGTAGGGCACCGCGTCCACCCGCTTGACCAGCGCGGTCTCCGCCGCGGTCCAGTCCGCGCAGCTGGTGTCGCCGGCCTTCGAAGCCGCCTGCTGCGCCGCCTGGTCGTAATCGGGGTTGCTGATGTGGGCGAAGTTCGTCCCGTCGGGCGCGGCCGGCCCGGAGACGAACGGGACCAGCTGGCTCGGCAGCGAGAACCCGACCGGGCCGAGGGACACGTCCCACTCGCCGGTGCCGAACAGGACCTGGCTGAGGCCGGGGCTGTCGACGGCCTTGAGCGTCACGTCGGCGCCGAGGGACTTCCACGTCTGCTGCGCGAGCTCCGCGGCCGGCGCCATCGTCGGGCCGAGCTGGGTGCCGTAGAGAACCGTGAGCGCGAGCTTCTTGCCGTCCTTCGCGCGCGCCCCGTCCGGGCCCGCCTTCCAGCCCGCCGCGTCCAGGGCGGCCGCCGCCGCGGCGGGGTCGTGGGCCGGCAGGTTGCCTTCGACGGTGTTGCCGGGGCACACCTTCGGCTCGTTCGTGATCATGCCCTGCGACGGCTTGCCGGCGCCGCTGGTCAGCACCTTGCCGAGCTGGGGCAGGTCGAGCGCCTGGGTGAGCGCCTTGCGGACGGCCTCGTCCTGCCCGGGCCGCCCGGGCGCCTGGTTGTAGAACACCTCGCCCATCGGGGCGGTGAAGTCGCCGTGGAAGAGCTTGCGCGCATCCAGGCGCTGCCGGTCCGGACCGTTGATCTGGGCCGCGCTGAGCTCGCCGGACAGCAGGAGGTTCGTCGCGGTCGTGGTGTTGGGGATGACCCGCACGACGACCTTGTCCGGCAGGCCCGGCTCCGCCTTCCAGTCGCCGGGGCCCCACGCGTAGTCCTTGCGGCGGGTGAACGTGTAGTGGTCGTTGGGCACGGCCTCGGTGACGGTGAACATCCCGGTGCCGGCTTCGCCCTTGGCGAGCAGCTTGCGGTCCGCGAGTCCCTTGGCGCAGACGATCGGCACCCCGCCGACGTTGCGGGCCAGGAACGCGTCCGGCTTGCCGCTGGTGACGGAGATCGTGCCGGTCGCCGCGTCCGCGGTCGCCTTGGTGCCCAGGGCGACGTAGAGGCCGGCGATGGGCGACTTGTTCGCCGGGTCGCCGATGAAGTTCAGGTTGGCCGCGACGTCGGCCGCGGTCAGCGGGCTGCCGTCGGCGCAGGTGACGCCCGGGCGGAGGGTGAACGACGCGGTCGTCGTCGACGCCTCCCACTTCGCGGCCAGCCCGGCGACCGTCTTGCCGTCGCCGTCGAGGTTCAGCAGCGTGTCGTAGAGGAACCGGTCGACCTGGATGGCCACCGCCAGCACGGTCATGTGCGGGTCGAGGCTGCCGGGGTCGGAGCCGGCGCCGAGGCTGAACGTCTTGCCGTCCACCGGGGTGCCGTCGCCGGAGCCGGCGCTGCCGCCCGGTCCCCCGCAGGCGGTCGCCGTGAGGGCGAGCACCCCGAGCAGGACCGCCGCGGTCCGTGTCTTGGTCATGGGGTTTCCTTCCGCAGGTGGTCCACGGCGAGGCGGGCGGCCTCGCCGATCGCGGCGTCGACGGCGGGTTGCCGCTCGGCGAGGGAGTCCGCGCGGGTGAAGACGGCGACGGCGAACCGGCGACCGTCCGGATAGGACACGACGCCCGCTTCGTTGCGCACCGCGGGCAGGGTGCCGGTCTTGGCCGCGACGGCGACGTCGGAGGGGAAGCCGGCGGAGATCCGGTGCGGCCAGATCTGGCGCGCCATCATCGCCCGCACCCGTTCGCACGCCGCGGGGTCCGCGGCGCGGTCGGTCCAGATCGCGTCGAGCAGCGTGGTGATCTCGCGGGGCGTGGACGCCGACGTGCGCTCGGGGTCGAGGGCCGCCAGCTTCCGGATTTGTTCGGGAGTGGCGCCGGCGAACACGGCGTCGAGGTCGGCGCCTTCCTCCGCGCCCAGGTCCGCCAGCACGGAGGCGAAGAGGTCCTCGCAGCAGCCGATCAGCCGCGTGCCGTGCAGGCCCAGGTCCGCGAGCACCCGGTCGACGGCGTCCTGGCCGACGCGGTGGAAGACGACGTCGGTCGCCGCGTTGTCGCTCATGGTCAGCATGACCAGCGCCAGGTCGCGCCAGCTCATCTCCACGTCGTCGGCGCACCCCGCCGTGCCGATCCCGCCGATGCGGTAACGCTGCCCGACGCGAGTCCGCGCGGTCTCGTCGAGCCGGCCCGCGACGACTTCGCGGGCGTAGGCGACGGCGACCGGGATCTTGAACACCGACGCGAGCACCACCGGGTCGTCCGCGCCGACGGCGACCTCCGGCCCGCCGCCGATCTCCCGCGCGTGCACGAATCCCCGCGCGCCGGCGGCGGCGAAGACGTCGGCGATCCCCGTTTCGACCGGGCTCACACGCTCACCCGCCGATCGGCCCGGCCGGTGTGCAGGTACAGCGCGCGGCCGGTGCCGTCGTCGCCGACGAAGGCGTGCGGCAGGTACATGCCCTGCATCGGCTCGGCCAGGATCAGCGTGTCGCCGTTCATCGCGACCAGCTCGGTCTTCTCGGGCTTGGCCAGCTCGGCAAAGATCCCCTTCGGGACCCGCTCGACCCAGACGCGGCCGTCGTCGTCCTGGCTGACCGTGATGTCCGCGACCGACGAGGAGTACTCGCCGACGTACCGCGTGGCGTCGATGCGCGGCGCGTCCTTCGCCGGCACCGGCGGCACGGCCAGCTCGATGCCGGTCAGCTCCTTCAGGAGATGGCCGACGACCTCGGCGTAGAGGGGGATCGGGTCGCCGCCGTTGGTCAGCAGCGCGACGGCGACGTCGTGCCCCGGCGCGAGGCGCAGGAACGACGCCTGGCCGATCGTGCCGCCGTCGTGGCCGACGACCCCGCCGCCGTCGACGTCGAAGAGCGACCAGCCGAGGCCCCACGCGCGGCCCATCAGGCCGAGGTCGGGCAGCTCCACCTGGCGCTCCCGCATGGCGCGGGCGCTGTCCGCGCTCAGCACGCGCGTGCCGTCCGGGCCTTCCCCGTCGCGCAGGTGCATCCCGGCGAACGTCACGAGGTCGCGCGCCCGCATCGCGAGCATCGAGCCGGCCGGGGCGTTGGACGGCGCCAGCGCCCAGATCCCGGCGGGTTCCGGGTCGGCTCCGGGCTCCGGCGTGACGTGGCCCAGCGCGGCCCGGAAGCGGATCGCCTCGTACGGGCTCGCCGCGGCGTGCGTCAGTCCCAAGGGGACGAACAGGTGCTCGGCCAGGCAGTCGTTGTAGGACTTGCCGCGCAGCACTTCCACGACCCGGCCGAGCACGCAGAACCCGGCGTTGTTGTAGGAGAACATCTCCCCCGGCGCGAACAGCTGGGGCACGTCACCGAGGGTGGCGACGTACTTCTCGACGCAGTCGGCGCCGCGGCCGGTGTCGGTGAAGATGTCGCCCTCGAAGCCGGCGGTGTGCGACAGCAGCTGCCGGACGGTGATCCGCGCGGCGGCTTCCTCGTCGGCGATCGTGAACTCGGGAAGGTACTTCCGCACGGTCTCGTCCAGGTCGAGCGTGCCTTCGTCGACGAGCTGCAGCGCGAGGGTGGTCGTCCAGATCTTGGTGATGGACCCGATCTGGAACAGCGAGTCGGCGTCCGCCTCGACGCCGGTGCCCTTGTTGAGCACGCCGGCCGCGTGGTCGATGATCTCGCCGCCGGCGTACACGGCCACGGACGCGGCGGGCACCTGGTGTTCGGCCAGCAGCTCGGGGAGCCGGGTTTCGAGCCAGGCGGCGAGTTCGGTGAGTTTCGACATGGTTGCCTCTCGTCCGACGGTGGAGGACCGGCGTTGCGGGGATGCTAGGACGGGGACCGGGGCGGCCGGTTCGTCGAAACCGACGAGAGCCGGGGAAACTTTCATCCCGGCGGACGAATCACCGCCGGCGGCGCGGCCGGAACCGCAAGGACGGCGCGGCGCGCACCGCCGCACCCCCGGCCGCGAGCCGGATCCTGACCTTCGACGCGGCCACCGCCGCCCTGAGCGCGTACTGCCGGACCCGTGCGGTCACCGTGTCCACTGTGGTCATGACGCGAGCCAGGACTTGGCGGTGGTCACTTCGGCGAGCCGCTCCGGGATCGGGGTGACGCCGAGGCCGGGCCCCGACGGCACCGGCAGCCGGCCGTCTTCGAGCACGAACGGTTCGGTGATGTCCCGGGTGTAGAACCGGTCCGACGCCGAGGTGTCGCCCGGCAGGGTGAAGCCGGGCAGCGACGCGAGGGCGACGTTGGCCGCCCGGCCCAGCCCGGTCTCGATCATCCCGCCGCACCACACCGGGACGCCGTGCGCGGCGCAGACGTCGTGCACCCGCCGCGCCTCCAGGTACCCGCCGACGCGGCTCGGCTTGATGTTGACGATCCGGCACGCGCCGAGCTTGATCGCGTCGGCGGCCGAACGGGCCGAGACGACGGACTCGTCCAGGCAGATCGGCGTCCGGATGTGCTTCGCCAATTCGGCGTGGCCGAGGACGTCCTCCTCTTCGAGGGGCTGCTCGATCAGCAGCAGCTCGAAGGGGTCGAGCCGCTGCAGCTGCGGGACGTCCGAGAGCGTGTACGCCGTGTTCGCGTCGACCTGCAGCAGGATGTCGTCACCGAAGCGCTCGCGGACCGCGCGCACCGGCTCGACGTCCCAACCGGGCTCGATCTTCAGCTTGATCCGCAGGTAGCCCGCGTCGAGGTAGCCGCCGACGACGTCGAGGAGCTTCGGGACGGTGTCCATGATGCCGACCGACACCCCGCACGGCACCGAGTCGCGGGTGGATCCCAGCGCGGTGCCGAAGGACACGCCGTGGGCGCGGAGTTCGGCGTCGAGCACCGCCATCTCCAGCGCGCCCTTGGCCATCCGGTGGCCCTTGAACTTCGCCAGCAGCGGCGCGACCTTGCTGGCGGTGAGGTCCTCGGCGGCGAGCAACGTGGGCACGAGGAACGTCCGCAGCACGTGCTCGACGCCGTCGACGTACTCCGAGGAGTAGAGCGGGTCGACCATCGCGCCGCACTCGCCCCAGCCCTCGCCCTCGGACGTCACCGCGCGCAGGAGCAGCAGTTCGCGTTCGTTCTGCGTGCCGAACGACGTCCGGAAGGGCGCGACCAGCGGCATCCGGACGCGCAGGAGTTCCACCCCGGTGAGTTTCACGACGACTGCTCCTTCGCGACCACGTACCAGCCGGCACGATCGAATCCGACGACCGAGGCGCCCCCGGTCAGCAGGCCGCCGAGCACCTCCCGCAGCGCGACCCGCCACGCCCGGCCCCGGCCGGGGTCGGCGCGCCGGAGCGCCTCGATGTCCGGCGGCACGGCGACGAGCACGGTCTGCGCGTCCGCGGACCCGGCGACCGGGCCACCGTCGGGGCCGGCCGCCAGCGCGACCGCGGCACCTCGGTTCCGCAGCGCGGCCGCGTCCAGCCGGGCCGGCCTGCCCTCGGCGGCCGCCCGCACGGACGGGCTCGCCAGGTCCCAGACGGCCATCAGCCGGTCGGTGTCGCCCCCGCCGTTGATGCCGTCCTCCATCGGGCCGTAGAAGTCGGGCAGGTACTGCTCCGGCCGGGCGGCGAGCTTGGTCAGGTTGAAGTGGGCGTTGCGCCGCACCAGCGGGTCGAACGTCCACGAGATCACCGGGACGTCCTGGCGCAGGGCCCACGCGCGCTGGTGCAGCTTGAGCGCGAAGCCGATGCCGCGGCCGTGCCCGGCGGTGGCGACCCCGGCGATGTGGCTGTGCAGTCCCCCCTTCGCGGGCCCCCCGAAGAACCCGAAGCAGGCGCCGAGGAGGTCGGGCCCGTCGAACGCGCCCCCGACGTAGTTGCCCGCCGAAACCATGGCGCGCAGCAGTTCGGACGTCACGGGCTGGTTGCCGGGAGCCGGGCGCCAGATCGACTCGAAGAGCCGGGTCACGGCGGTCAGGTCGGAGACCTCGGCCAGGGTCCGGACGTGGACCCCCGAGGCCGTGGCGGCGGCGGTCGCCGCGGCGGCCGCCTCGTCCCGCAGCGGCGGGGCTGTGTTCGTCACGACTTCTGTCACGCTTCCGATACTCTCCGGAGACCGGCGGCGGGTCACCGTTGTCCCGCACCGGATTCGCCCCGCGCGTTCGTCGGGGCGGACGAACTTCGTTGCGCGAGCACGGTTTCGGTGAGAGCGGCGAGCAATGCGGTGCGTCGCGGCAGCTCGGCGACGACGACGTGTTCGTCGTCGGCGTGGGCACCGCCGCCGACCGCGCCGAGGCCGTCGAGCGTCGGAATGCCCAGCCCGGCGGTGAAGTTGCCGTCGGACGCGCCGCCGACCGCCGCCTCGGTGAGCGGTCCCGCCGCGAGCTTCTGGGCCAGCGCGAAGAGTTTCTCCGAGGCGGGCGCGTCCAGCGGTGGGCGATTGATGCCGCCGGCGATCCGGATCTTGGAGCCGCTCAGGTTCGGTCGCAGGCTTCGGACGGCTTGGTCGACGCGGTCCTGCTCGGCGGTGTCCCACACGCGGGCGTCGACCGCGACACTGGCTTTGGCGGGCACGGTGTTGGTCGTCGTCCCGGCCGTCAGCGCGGTCGGGACGACGGTGGTCTCCCGGTCCGGGTCGGCGAGCGCGGCCACCGCGAGGATCTGGTGGGCGACCTCGATTCCCGCGTTGACGCCCTTTTCGGGTTCGAGCCCGGCGTGCGCGGCGCGGCCTTCGACCTCGATCCAGTACCGAGAGACCCCTTTGCGGCGCGTCTTCAGCGCTCCGCCGTCGGCCGAGGCTTCGAGCACGAAGACGGCGTCACAGGTCTTGGCTTCTTCCTCGATCAGGGCGCGGGAAAGCGGCGAGCCGATCTCTTCGTCGCCGGTGATGAGGATCGAGAGACCGTCGCGGTCGGACAGCGTCGCGGCGGCGTGCAGGGCCATCACCACGCCCGCCTTCATGTCGAAGCAGCCGGGTCCGCGCAAGATTCCGTCGCGGACTTCGAAGGGGTGCGTGCGCAGGGAACCCAGCGGCCACACGGTGTCGTGGTGGCCGAGCAGCAGCACCCGGGGCCCGCCTTCGCCGAAGCGCCAGCGGAGGTGGGTGCAGCCGTCGGTGACGAGGCGTTCGGGCTCGGCGCCGAGCAGGCGGCGCCCGATCGCGGCGACGGCTTCGGCGCTGCGGGCGACGGCGTCGTGGTCCTCCGACGGCGACTCGCAGCGGACGAGCGTCTCGATGTCGTCGATCACCGCGGCTCACCTCGCAGCGGCCGGCCCGGCAGCGCGCCGGTGTTCAGGTTTCCTTCGCTGACCACGGAAACTCCGGCGACGTACAGGTGCCGGACGCCGACGGACGGGCGCGTGGAGTCGGTGTAGGTGGCCGCGTCGGTGACGCGGTCCGGGTCGAGGACGACGAGGTCGGCGTCGGCACCGACGCCCAGGTGGCCCTTGTGGCAGGCTTGCGGCGCGACGCCGTCGAGGAGCCGCGAAGGCAGGTAAGAGCAGCGGCGGAACGCTTCGAGCCAGCTCCACTCACCGGCTTCGCGGACCATCAGGCGCAGGGTCTTGGCGAAGGTGCCGGCGGTCCGCGGGTGCGTCGTGCCGCCCGGGGGCAGCGGCCACTCGGTGCTCTCGGTGCGGCCGTCCTTCCAGTAGACGGGCATGGCGTCGCTGGCGACGACCGCGTCGGGGAAGGCGAGCGCCTGGTGCAGCAGGCGGCGATCGCGGGGGTCTTGTTCGTCGAGGAACTCGAGGAGGCAGGGCGCGCCCGGGTCCTGCTTCCGCAGGTGGCGCAGGCGGGCTTCGTCGCGGACCCGCTCCCCCGTTTCGAGGATGACGACACTCGACGGCTTCAAGCCCTTCAGGCGCAGGCGGTCCGGCTCGATGAAGGCGGCGCCGACGGCGGTGCTGCCCGCGCCGTACGGGTAGGCCTCGACGGTGACGCGCGAGCCTTCGCTCCGGGCGGTCTCGAGGGTGGCGAGGACGCGGTCGATGTGGTGGCCGGAGGTGCTGTTGACGTGGCAGTGGTGCATCGCGGCGCCGGTCTCGCCCGCGGCGGCGACCACCTCGACGGAGCCGTCGACCGGGATGGCGGGGTCGACCTCGACCAGCTCGCGGACGTGGGTGTAGGTGGGCACGCCGGCCTTCGCGGCGAGGTGCGCGACGGCCATGAACTCGCCGGGCTCGGTCGCGGGCGCGTAGCCCATGAGGACGCCGATGCCCAGGGCGCCCTTCGCGAGTTCCGCTTCGAGCAGCGAAAGCCAGGCGGCGAGTTCGGTTTTCGTGGAACTGCGTTGCCACCGCGGGTTTCCGAGCACGGCGAGTCCACTGTCGATGCTCGCGTCGGGGGCGATGCCCGCCAGGACCTGCGCCCGGGCGGCGCCCCAGGAGGCGGAGAAGCCGTAGTGCAGCGGCCGCCCGGCTTTCGCGGCCTCGGCGTAGGCGCGGTCGACGGGCATGAGGCCGGCTTCGAGGTCGAGGGCGGTGGTGACGCCGTCCATGGCCTGCAGCCGCTGCCCGGCGATGGAGTGCACGTGGCTGTGCAGATCGACGAACCCGGGCCCGACCACCGAGTCGCGGACATCGACTTCCGTGGCGTCCGGAGCGTCGAGGTCCGGGCCGACGGCTTCGATGCGGTCGCCGTCGAGGAGGACGTCGGCGATGCCGTCGAAGCCGCTCCCGGGATCCACGACCCGGCCGCCTCGCAAGAGTGTGCGCACCCGTCCGCCTCCTCGTCGTCGTTCCCGGCGACGTTAGGAGGATTTCGGGCGGGACCGTTCGTCCGGAACGACGAATCGGAGCGGCGCGGTTGATCCGCGCGGACGAACTCCGGTCGACTTCCGGTGGTGTCGCGAATGACTCATTCGGGACCTCCGACGCCGCGAATGAGTCATTCGCGACGCTCGAGCGGCGCGGCGAACGCGAGCCAGGGTCAGGCCGGCGTGACCGGGGCCAGGAGCAGGCCGGTGATCGCGTCGATCAGCCCCGTCCCCGCGTCATCCCACGTCGCCCGCGGCGTCGGAGTCCCCTCCGCCAACGCCCGCTCGCGCTCCGCCGTCATGTGGATCATCAGCTGCCGCGCCATGTCGCCGCGCTCCGCGCGGACGTCCGCCGGCAGGCCGTCCAGGCAGCGGTTCAGCCCCTCGACCGCCCGGGCGAGCGCCGGGGACGTCAGCGACTCCTGCGCGATGATCTCCCGCAGCGCCGGGTCGGTCATCACCTGCGCGCTGAAGCGCCCGAACCACGTCGGGGCGCCCAGGTCCCGCAGGTACGTGGTGCTGGGGCGGACCAGGCACGCCACCCACTCGCGAAGGCCGGCGTCCCCGCCGACACCCTCGACGAGCTCCGCGCGCAGCCGCTCCATCGGCTCGGCGTGCTTGCGGACGATCGCGCGGACCAGGTCCACCTTGGTGCCGAAGTGGTAGTTGACGGCGGCGTTGTTGCCCTGCCCGGCGGCCTCGCTGATGTGCCGGTTGGACACCACCTGCACCCCGTGCTCGGCGAACAACCGCTCCGCCGTCACGAGGATGCTCTCCCGCGTCGCACTCGCGCGGGCCGCCTTCACGTTCATTCCGAAACCACCTGATCATCCGCCGGCCCCCAGCTTACGGAGCCGCCGCGCTGGCGAGAAATCGGCGGACCGTGGCAGAACAGCCACTGGCCTCCCGAGACCGCCGTTCCTAGCGTGGTCGATCATGATCGCAGTGCTCGCGCCGATCCTGATCGGCCTCCTCTACGTCGTGCTCAACTCGCTGATCCGGGAGCCCCACCGGCGGAAGTTCAACGCCGTCGTGGTGGGCGGCGCCGGCGCGGCCTACCTCTCCGGTGGCGCGCTCGGGCCGTGGGAGCTGGTGTTCTGCGCGGTGCTGACGTACGTCGCGTTCCGCGGGCTCGACTCGTGGACGTTCATCGGCATCGGCTGGCTCCTGCACACCGGCTGGGACGTCGTCCACCACCTGAAGGGCCAGCCGATCCTGCCGTTCGCGCACGACTCGTCGTTCGGCTGCGCGTTCTGCGACCCCGTGATCGCGATCTGGTGCTTCACCGGCGGCCGCTCGGTCACCACGTGGTTCCGGCGGGTTGGCACGCCCGAGCCGGGGGTACCCAGCCGGACATGAGCACCGAAGTCGAACGCGCCGCGCACGCTTTCTGCCCCCGGTGCAATCCGGACCCGCAACCGGGCGAAGTGCTCATCGCGCTGTGCGGCGCCCGGCACCCGTACTACGGCCGCCGCGACCGGCCGGTGAACAGCTGCCCCGCCTGCGTGCGGCTGGCCTCGGCGAACATCTACGCCTGCGGCCACCCCGGCGGCTAAGCGGTTGTGTGAGCGCGAACAACGGGCTAACGTGAGAAATCTTCACGATGGCTGTTCCCGCTCCCCGCCCCCGGAAGGAACACCGCCATGCGCAGCGTGTTCACCGCCCTCACGACGGCCGTTCTCGCCGCTTCCGCACTCGGCCTCACCGCTCCCGCCGCCCAGGCCGCCGAGGGCACCTTCAGCGTGTTGTCCTCCAACGTCGCCGGGCTGCCCGAGGGCATTTCCAGCGCTCCGACCCCGCGCGCCCCGAGCACGACCGCGATCGGGCAGCGCCTCGGCCCGTACGACCTGGTGCACGTCCAGGAGGACTTCAACTACCACGCCAACCTGTACGCGGCCGACGCTCACCCGTACCGGACGCCGACCAGCGGTGGCGCCGGCATCGGGAGCGGCCTGAACAGCCTGTCCACCCTGCCCGTCGACGAGCTGGAGCGCGTCCGCTGGAACTCGTGCCAGTTCGACTCGGGCGACTGCCTGACGCCGAAGGGCTTCACCTTCACGCGGCTACGGCTCGCCGAAGGCGTCTACGTCGACGCGTACAACATCCACACGAACGCGGGTACGAACGACGGCGACCAGGCGTCGCGGGCGGCGAACCTCAGCCAGCTCACGGCGTACATCGCCACGCACTCGGCGGGCAACGCCGTCGTCGTCATGGGCGACACCAACACGCGCTACACCCGCGCCGCCGACACGATCCGGGCCTTCGCCGCCGCCAACGGGCTCACCGACGCGTGGGTCCGGCTCGAACGCGGCGGCGTCCCGCCCGCCGCGGGCAGCGATCCCCTGGTCTGCGACGAAACCGCGGTCACCAACGCGTGCGAGATCGTCGACAAGGTCCTCTACCGCGGGAACAAGCAGATCACCCTCGATGCGACTTACTACAACAACGAGCACGACGCGTTCCTCGACGCGTCCGGGGCGATGCTGTCGGACCACGATCCGGTGACCGTGCGGTTCGGCTGGACGGCCGACCCGGCATTCCGGCTCAGCGACCGGTTCGGCGGCCCGCACGGCACCCCGTTCACCGATCTGGACGGGGTGTCGCCGGCCGCGCGGGCTTCGGCGTTCACCCTGAGCGCGGGCGCCCGCCTCGACCGGATCGGCCTGACGTCGGCGGACGGCACGACGTTCGGCCACGGCGGGACCGGCGGCACCCCGCGGACCTACCGGCCGGCCGACGGCGAGTACGCGGTCTCCGCCGAACTGTGTCGCGGCAGCTACCACGGCCACACGCGGATCTTTTCCGCGAGCATCACGACCAACCGCGGCGGCACGCTCGCCGGCGGCACGAAGACGTCGGACTGCACGACGGCCACCGCCCCGGACGGCTGGCAGATCGCGGGCTTCCAGGGCCGCGCGGGCGACGAGGTGGACCAGCTGGGCTTCATCTACACGCGGCGCTGACCGGTTTCGGTCCACAAAGGACTTAGTAGCACGGGAAGCGCGGCCACCAGGGCGAGCCCGCGCACGACGGCCGCGACGAGGTACGGCGCCCGCAACCCCAGCTCGTGGGCCACCAGCCCGCCGGCCAGGCTGCCGACCGGGATCAGGCCCCAGCCGAGCAGCCGGTACGCGCTGGAGACCCGGCCGAGGAGAGCGGGCGGGACGAGCTCCTGCCGGAGGCCGACGGTGACGATGTTCCACAACGTCGTCACGAAGCCGTTGACGGCGAGGAACGCGCCGAGCACCTCGGCGTCGCGGCTCAGGCCTACGCCGGCGAAGGCGGCGACGTTCGCCGCCAATGCCATCAGCAACGCCGCCCGGGAGCCGATCCGGGCCACGACGCGCGCGTTGACCAAACCGCCGAGCACGCTCCCGAGCGCGGCCCCGGCGAGCAGCAGGCCGAAGCCGCGCGCGTCGAGGTGCACGACCTGCGTGGCCAGCAGAACGAGCGTCGCGGCGGCCAGCTGACCGCAGAAGGTGTTGACGCCCACCAGCATCGCGAGCGTGCGCAGCAGCCGGTGCCGCAGCAGCCACGCCAGGCCGTCCCGGACGGCGCCGCGGGTCCGGGCGCCGCGGGCCCGCCGGGGCAGCGTCCTCACCAGGACGGCGGACACCGCGAACGAAACGGCGTCGAGCCCGAACGGGAGCGCCGCCGCGACCCCGAACAGCAGACTGCCCAGGGGCGGGCCGGCGAACTGCTCCGCGACCGTCGTGATCGCCTGCTGGCGGCCGTTGGCGCGGGGCAACAACGGCTTCGCGACCAGGTCCGGCAGGATCGCCTGGGCCGCGGTGCCGAACACGACCTCGCCCGCCCCGATCCCGAACGCCATGGCGGCGAGGACCGGGATGCCGATCGCGTCACACGCGGCCAGGACGGCCGTCACCGCGACCAACACGGCCTGCACCGCCTGCGCGCGCCACATCAGGCCGGCCCGGTCGTGCCGGTCGGCCAGCGCGCCCGCGGGCAGGGAAAGCAGCAGCCACGGCAGGTACGCCGCGGCCGACACGAGCGAGACGAGCCGCGGGTCGTGGGTGACCGTGACGGTCAGCAGAGGTACCGCCGCGGTGAACGCGCCGGTGCCGAGGTTGTCGATGCCGGTCGCCCACAGGAGCCGCCGGAAGTCTCGTCCGATCATCTCCCGATCTTTTGGCCCGCTGCGGCCCGCGGACAGCGTTTAGCCCGGTGCTACATACTCGGCGGCATGGCCTTGACGATCGAACTCGGCGTCGCGGAGCTGGCGGCGACCCGCGTCGCGATCTCCCCGCTGTCGGAGACGGTCGCGTGCCTGCAGCAGCTGGGCGGCCGCGAGCGGCAGGCGAGCGCCCTGCCGTGGCTGCGCTGGGCCGAAGACGAGCTCGCCCGCGCGCCGCTAGACCTCCCGTGGACATGGCCGCTGATCGTGAGCGACCGGCCCAACTGGCCGGAGTTCCTGGTCCCCGCGCCGCGCGGGTCCGGTCCGTCCATCGAGGACGATCTGGCCGCGCTCCGGCGCACGACCGCGCGTCAGGTCCGACGCAGCCTCGGGCGCGTGTTCGGGTCCGACCTGCGCGGGACCATCGCCGAGCTGGCCGAGCGTCCGGCGGCCGGGCTGACGGCGATCGCCGGCGAGCTGCGGCAGGCCCACGACCGCCTGATCGCCCCGCACTGGCCGAGGATCCGGGCCGTCCTCGACGCCGACGTCGCCCACCGCGCGCGGACGCTGGCCGCGGGCGGCGCGGAACGGCTGTTCGCCGGCCTGCACCCGGACTTGCGCTGGCGCGCCGGAAAACTGCTGCTGGCCGGCGACCGCCTGGTGAACCGGGGTCCCGGCGGCCTCGTCCTCATCCCGGTCGTGCTCGGCTGCCCGCACGTCCTGGTCAAGCGGAGCACGTCCACGCAGACGACGGTCCGCTACCCGGCCCGCGGCCGCGGCGCCCTGTGGACCGCAGGCACCCGGCCCCCGCCGGCCGGCACGGTCCGGCTGCTCGGCCGGGCGCGGGCCGGGCTCCTCGAAGCGCTGCGCTCCCCCGCCACCACGACCGACCTGGCCCGCGCCCTCGGCGTGACGCCCAGCGCGGTGTCGCAGCACCTGAGCGTCCTGCGGGAGAACGGGCTGGTCGAACGGGAACGCTCCGGGCGCCAGGTCCTCTACCTGATCACGGCGCTCGGAGCGTCCCTGCTCGCGCGATAGCTCAGCCCAGCGAGGACAGCGGCACCGCGAACACCGACCGGCCGCACGTCTGGTTCTGCGCCTGGCAGTCGGCCGTCGACCACTCCGACTGGGACCAGACCAGACCCGTCGACCAGTCGTAGGTCAGCGCCTCCGGGTGGACCGCCCAGCAGGCCGCCGTGGAGCCGCACGTCGCCGAGGTGCTCGCCGCCGTCGTCTGGGCCCAGAGCTGGCCGTTGATCGTCGCCGAGCTGTGGGCGACGTACCACTTGCCGTCGTGGGACAGGACGCCCTGCATGTTGCCCACAGAGCTGCGGAACGCCTCGGTCGCGGTCCCGGTCAGCAGGTAGTCCGTGCCCATCGGAAAGCGGTACAGGCGACCGTGGAGGCTCTGGTCGGAGAAGTACTCCGTCGTCACGATGCTGGCCGGGCTCGTGGTGCGGTCCAGGGAAATCGACGAGAAGCACGGCACGCCCGTGTCGGAGGCCATGCTGCACGTGCCGCCCGCGTAGGTGTAGTAGCCCACCTGCATCATCGCGTATTTGTACGTGTACGCCGCATATCCGCCCGACGTCTTGCCGATCGCGTTCGACGTCGTGTCGGTCAGCTGCAGGATGTGCTGGGTGCTGAAGACCCGGATCGCGGTCGAGGTGTTCCCGACGGCGGTGACGTAGACCTTGTCGCCGAGCCAGGCCATCCCGCCCAGGTGGGCCTTCGCCGCGGAAAAGCTGCTGCCCGTGCTGTTCGGCACGGCCAGGTACATCATCCGGTGGGCGGCCGAAGCGGGGTCGTCGTAGTTGACCGCCTGGATCCGCGCGTCGTTGTAGCGGCCGAGCGCGTCGGTGCCGTGCCAGCCGGACAGGATGACCTTGTCCGCGCCCCACATGCCGTCGTCGTCGGCGTCCCCGGACGTCGTGATGCCCTGCGGGACCCAGGTGGTGCTGCCCGCGCGTTCGGCGTCCCAGCACAACGACTTCGTGGCGGCCGGCGCCTTGGGCAGCGCGGCCTTCTCCGCGCCGGTGCAGCCGGTCATCGCGTAGCTGGGATCGTTGACGACGGTGTTGAGGCTGACGTTCGGCAGCGCGTTGTCCAGCGCGGTCAGCGCGGCGGCCGGCGTCGCGTGCCAGACCAGGTTCTGCTTGGTCGTGGTCGTCAGCGGGTCGCTGTAGGCGGCGCCGGCCGTCCCGGGCAGCACCAGTGCGCCGGCCACCACGGCCAGCGCGAGGAGGAGCACTTTCGGAGTTCGCATGGGCGCCAGTGGGCCAGACGCGGATCCAAAATCCGTACACCCGGTTGTACGGCTCTTGTACCGGCCGCGCCGAAGGTCGCGAATGACTCATTCGGGGCGCCGGAGGTCGCGAATGAGTCATTCGCGACGCCCGGGCCGTCGTGAAGATCGCGGTGGCCGGCCGCGCACTTCAGTCGGCCAGCGAAAGCACCGTCCGCGCCTGCTCCACCATCGCCACGTCGAGGAAGGTCCCGTCGGGCAACGCGATCGCGCCGACGCCGGCGGCCGTCGCGTCCGCGACCCGGGCGATGACCTCACGCGCCCGCGAGACCTCCTCGCGCGTCGGCAGGAAGGCCGTCCGGATCGTCGCGAGCTGGACCGGGTGGATCGCGGTGCGGCCGCGGAAGCCGAGCGCGCGGCCCGCCCGGCACGACGCCGCGAGCCCGTCGAGGTCGCGGACGTTCACGTAGGCCGACATCGCGGGCGGCGCGAGCCGGGCCGCCCGCGCCGCGACGATCACGCGGCTGCGCGCCCACGTCAGCCCGGCGTCGTCGGCGACGCCGAGGTCCGAGCGCAGGTCGGCCTCGCCGAGCCCGATCGACGCGATCCGCGGCGACGCCGTCGCGATGTCCAGGGCCCGTTCGACCCCGAGCGCCGACTCGATCAGCGGGTGCAGTGCCCGGCCCGGCAGCACGGCCTCGACGGCCAGGATCTCCTCCGGCGCTTCGACCTTCGGCAGCCGCGCGCCGACCGCGAGCGGCAGGCGCGCCAGCGCGGCGAGGTCGGCGTCGTGCCACGGCGTGCTCGGGTGGTTGACGCGCACCTGCACCGGCCTGGACACCGAAGCGAGCAGCTCCAGGGCGTTCGACCGGGCTTCATCCTTGCGCGCCGGGGCGACTGCGTCCTCGAGGTCGACGAGCACGACGTCGGCCTCGGACTCCAGGGCCTTGCGCACCCGGTCCGGCCGGTCGGCCGGGGTGTAGAGGAACGTCAGCGCCGGGCTCACACCGCACCCCGTTCGCGCAGCTCGGCCACCCGCTCGGGCGAGAACCCGAGCTCTTCCAGCACGGCGTCGGTGTCGGCGCCGTGCGGGCGGCCGGTGAAGCCGATGACGCCGTCGTGGCCGGAGAGCCGGAACAGCGGGCCCTGCATGAGCATCGGGCCGAGGTCGGCGTCCTCGATCTCGTGGATCGTGCCGAGCGCGCGGAACTGCGGGTCCGCGACGATGTCCGAGGCGTCGTAGATCGGCGCGACGGCGGCCTGCGCTTCTTCGAACACCGCGACGACCTCGTCGCGGGTGCGCTGCCCGATCCACTTGCCGACGGCTTCGTCGAGTTCGTCGGCGTGCTGCGCCCGCTCGGCGCCGGTGGCGAACCACGGCTCGGCGGCCAGGTCCGGCCGGCCGACCATGCGGACCACGCGCTCGGCGATCGACTGGGCCGAGGTGGACACCGCGACCCACTGGCCGTCGGCCGTGCGGTAGGTGTTGCGCGGCGCGTTGTTCGTCGACCGGTTGCCGGTGCGCGGCTGGACGGTGTGCAACTGGTCCCAGCGCGTGATCTGCGGGCCGAGCATGGCCAGCATCGGCTCGATGATCGCGGTGTCGACGACCTGTCCGCGCCCACTGCCGCTACGCGAGGCCAGCGCGACCATGATCGCGTACGCCGTGGCCAGCGACGCGACGCCGTCGGCGAGCCCGAACGGCGGGAGCGTCGGCGGCCCGTCCGGTTCCCCGGTCGTCGCCGCGAACCCGCTCATCGCCTCGGCCAGGGTGCCGAAGCCCGGCCGGCTCCGGTAGGGGCCGAGCTGTCCGAAGCCGGTGACGCGGGCCAGCACCAGCTTCGGGTTCCAGCTCGCCAGCTCGTCGTACCCGAGGTTCCAGCGTTCGAGGGTGCCGGGGCGGAAGTTCTCGATGACGACGTCCGCCGTGGTGGCCAGGGCGAGGAACACCTCGCGGCCGCCTTCGCTGCCGAGGTCGGCGGTGACCGTGCGCTTGTTGCGCCCGAGGGTCTTCCACCACAGGTTGACGCCGTCCTTCGCGGCGCCGTGGGTGCGCGAGGGATCGGGTTTGCGCGGGTGCTCGACCTTGATCACCTCGGCGCCCATGTCGCCGAGGTGCATCGCGGCCATCGGGCCGGCGAAGAGCGTGGACGCGTCGACGACGCGCAGTCCGGCGAGAGCGCCGGTCGATCGATCGCGGGAGACGGTCACGCCGGCACCTCCCAGGCGCAGCGGAAGCCGACGGTCGCACTCCGCGCGAGGCCCAGCCCGGGCAGAAGGAGCTTCACCGTGTAGTCGGGTGCTTTCACGCCGCCTTCGACGTACCACTCGGAGCCTTCGGCCCGGTAGTCGCTGCCGCCCTTGAGCATCACGAAGCGCGTCCGGCCGTCGGAGTGTTCGCTTTCGGTCCAGTTCCACACGGCCGGGGTGCCGCGGCGCAGCTTCTCCCCCGCCAGCTGCCATTCGTCCTCGGTGGGCAGGCGCCCGCCGCGCCACGCGCAGTACGCCCGCGCGTCGTCGAGGTCGACGTACGTCACCGGCTCGTCCGGGGCTCCGGGGTGTGCGAGGAAACGGTGCTTCTGTCCAGGCTCGTAGCCCGTGGCCGCGAGGAACTCAGCGAACTGCGCGGTGGTCACCTCGGTGGCGCCGATCGCGACGGCCGTGGCCAGTTCGCCCTCGCGCTGGAGCGTGCGTGCGTCGTGCAGGCGCGGCGGGAGCGGCTTCCATTCGTCCACATAGGGCGCTCCCTGGTACATGCCGGTCTCGCGGGCGCGGTACCGCACGGTCAGCACGTACGGCCCGGCCGGGACGACGACGGCGTCTTCGTCGGGCTTGCCGATAGTCCTTTGTGGAGCAGTTCGAGTCGCGAGCCGGTGCGGGAACCGGGAATCCGGGTCGTGCGGCAGCGCCGGGAGGTCCGGCAGCCACCCCTGCACCGCGGCGCCGATTCCTCGCGCCGGCACTCCGTCGAAGAGGTCGGTGCCGGGCAGCGGGCCGTGGTAGTCGGTGTCGCCGCGGTTGACGAGGGTCCACAAGGTCTTGCCGTCCAGCTCCCACCGGGACGCGTACACACCGGCGGCCTCGGCCGCCTGGTCCAGTTCGGCCAGGGGCGTCCATTCGCCGTCGAGCAGCAGTTCGGCGGCCGCGCGCTGGACGGTGACCATCCGGCGGACGGTCGCCGCGTCGCGGGGCGACCAGCCGACCCACCCGCCGAAGACGACCTCCCACACCATGACGCCGACGCCGTTGAGCCACGCCGACTGCAGCTCTTCGCTGTGGTCGCGGTGCCAGCGGCGGACGTGGTGCTGCATGTGCCGGCGCTCGTACCAGTGGGCGCGCAGGACGCCGGGCACGGGTGAGTCGGCGAAGAACTGGGCCCACGACGCGGCGTGGTCCTCGATCCGTTCGACCGGCAGCTTGGACTCGCCTTCGAGGACGAGGCCGGGCCGGGCGGCTTCGAGCCGGTCGACGAAGTCCGGCTCCGCCTTCTTGAGCGTGTCCAGGAAGACCCCGTCGGCTTTCAGGTCGGCGACGAGCGCCGCGAGTTCGGTGAGGTCGTCCTCGCCGCGGCGGGTGCCAACGTCCCACGGGTTGTAGTCGACGAAGACGTGCAGCCCCCGGCCGTGCAGGGTCTCGATCAGCTCGGCGAGGCCGGGGACGTCGCGGTAGAAGTCCCACTGGTTGCGGTCGTCGAGACCGATCACCGGGTAGGCGTGCCAGAGGACCACGGCGTCGAGGCCGCCGAAGCGGTCACGCGCGTCGGCGAGGAAGCGCTCGGGGGTGAAGCGGTGCTCGTCGAAGGAGTAGAGCAGCTCGTCCCAGAGCCACACCTGGGCGACCGTGCGGCAGGTCTGCGCCCAGGCCGCCTGGGGACGCTCGTACGCGGCGCCGGTGTAGGCGTGCCGGCGTCGGGCGTCCTCGCGCCATTCGTGCAACTTCGCGCGCCACGCGGGCCGGTCGGCCGGGTCGGCGGGCGCGGCAAAGATCTTGGCCGCATCGGGATCGGGGCCGGTCACCTCGGTGGGCCGGTCGATCGGGCGCGGGACGAGCGGGTCGAACGTGTAGGTCATGATGTCTTTCCTGCGACCTCGTCGGCGGTGGGGACGGCGGCTTGGGCACCGGGCCGGGTGACGGCCAGGGCGCCGGCCGCGGCCGCTCGCCGCGCCGCCTCGGGCAGGCTTCGCCCCTGGGCCAGGGCCGCGGCGAGCACGCCGCAGAACGTGTCGCCGGCGCCGGTGGTGTCGACGACGTCGACCGGGAAGCCAGGGATCCGCACGGGTTCGTGGCCCCTTCGGAGCACCACGCAGCCCTCGCCGCCGAGGGTGACGACGACGGCGGGTACGCGCTCGAGCAGCCTTTCGGGCTCGCCCGCGAGGTCGGCGGCCTCGTGCTCGTTGACGACGAGCAGGTCGAGGGCATCCCAGAGCGAATCCGGCAGCTCCCGCGACGGCGCGGCGTTGAGGATCATGAGTGCTTCGGGTTTCCGGGCGGCGGCCGCGGCCGCCACCACGTCGAGGGGGATTTCCAGCTGGGCCAGCACGACGTCCGCTCCGGCGATCCGCTCGGCCTGGGCGGTGCCGACCTTCGCGTGCTCGTTCGCGCCGGGTGCGACGACGATGGCGTTCTCACCATCGGGTGCCACGGTGATGAAGGCCGTCCCGGTGGGAGCGTCGGCCCGCTCGATCAGGTCGGTCCGGACCCCGGCACCGCCGAGGGAGACCAGGATCAGGTCGGCACCTTCGTCGTCACCGAGGGCGCCGACGAAGGTGGTGTCGGCGCCGCCGGCCAACGCGGCCGCGACCGCCTGGTTCGCGCCTTTGCCCCCGGGACTGCGGCGCAACCGCTCGCCGAGGATGGTTTCCCCGGCTCGCGGCGCCCGGGGCACGTCGACGGCGAGGTCGACGTTCGCCGAGCCCACCACCACGACTCGCCCGGTCATCCGAGTGCCGCCGTTCGCGCCGCGAGATCCTCGATCCGCCGTTCCCCGCCGGGCAGCGAGGTCGCGATCCGGCCGGCCAGGGGCTTGCTCCAGTACTCGTCCACCCCGCTCACCGCGCCCACCACTCCCCCGACCGTCGCGGCCGCGGAGTCGGTGTCCCAGCCCGCCGTCACCGCGATCGCCACGCTCGGCCCGAACTCTCCGCCGCCCTTCGCGAGCGCGTAGGCGATCACCGCCGCGTTGTTGAGGACGTGCACCCAATGCAGGTGCCCGTAAGCCTGGTGCAAAGAGCCGAGTCCACTTCGGACATCGCCTGCCGAAGCCGCCGACCGACCGAACCGAATCGCGGCCGCGAGATCACTCGAAGGAGGAACCACAGCCGAAGCCGCGTCCAGGACCTCGTCCACCGTGTCGCACACCATCGCCGCCGAAGCGAGCGCCGCCGCCCACATCGCGCCGTACACGCCGTTGCGCGTGTGGCTGAGCCGGGCGTCCGTCCACGCCAGCCGGGCCGCCGAGACGACGTCGCCCGGCGACACCCAGCCGAACACGTCCGCGCGGATCAGCGCGCCGATCCACTCCCGGAACGGGTTCCGGTAGGTCGCCGTCTCCGGCACGACGCGTGCGTCGAGCAGGTTCCGGTACGCCGCGCGCTCCGCCGTGAACACCCGCCCGGCCGGCAGGTTGTCCAGCCACAGCTGCGCGACGTCCTCGGTGGTGAACTCCCGGCCGTGCGCTTCCAGCAGTGTCAGCGCGAGCATCGGGTAGTTGAGGTCGTCGTCCTCGGGCATCCCGTCGATGTTCTCTTCCAGCGACGTCGGCGCCGAACGGCGGTTCCACGGCCACCGCGCGGCGACGTCGGCCGGCAGCCCCACCGCCGTGAACCAGCCGGTGAGCGGCCAGCGGCCGGTCGCCCGCAGGATCTCCTCGATGCCTTCCCGCGGGATCTTCTCCACGGGCTTGCCGAGCAGGCACCCGGCGGCGCGGCCGGTCCACGCGCCCAGCTCACGGCCGCGAGAGCCCCGAGGCAGCGAAGGCGCCGGAGGCAAGGCCAGCTCGTCCCAGGAGGGTTCGGCGACCGGCGCGTCGAGCTCGTCCAGCAGGTCCCGGGCCAGTGGCCGCAGCGCAGGCATCGCGGGCCCCGCGCCGCTGACGGCGGGCGTCGGGTCACCGCCCGCCGCGACCCACCGCTCCCGCGCCGCATCGACGTCCTTGCCCTCCGCGGCGGACTGCACCAGCTCGTGCGGGAGCAGGTCCTCGGGCTGAGCCCAGGTCAGCCTCACGCCGTCTCCTCGAAGAACGCGACCCGCGCCGCGGCCCGCTCCCGGTCGGCCTTCAGGATGTCCGCGGCCGCCGAGGCCAGCAGGTGCCCGGTCTCCCGCAGGTCCATCCGGCTGGCGTCGCCGATGTCGTCGACCCACTCGGCGGGCACGACGGCGGTCCCGCCGAGGCCGGCACAGATCGCTGCCGCCATCACGGCGATCGAGTCCGCGTCACGGCCGTAGTTCACCGAGGCCAGGACCGCGCCGCGGAAGTCGCCGCGGTGCGCGAGGACGAACGCCAGCGCGGCGGGCAGCTCCTCGATCGACTTCGTCCGCGACGGGCGCCGCGCGTCCATCGACATCTCCCGGTAGTGCGGCCCCACCGAGTCGAACGGTGCGACCGTCTCCCGGACGAGCGCGGCGAGCGCCCGCTCTTCTTCGTCGGTGGCCGGGGGGACGGTCCGGCCACCGAACTCTTCGACGACGGCGCGGATCGCCGCCGCGGTCCCGTCGTGGGCGACGTCGAGTGCCGCCGCGACGACGTCGTCGAGCGACGCGCCCGGGGCGACGGCGGCCGCCACCATCGCGGCCAGCACGCCCGCCGCCTCGCGGCCGTAGCTCGCCTGGTGCGCGCCGGTGAGGTCGATCGCCTCGGCGTAGGCCGCCCGCGGGTCGCCCGCGTTGACGACGCCGACCGGGGCCACGTACATCGCCGCGCCGCAGTTGACCACGTTGCCCACGCCGGCTTCGCGCGGGTCGACGTGTCCATAGTGGAGTCTCGCGACGATCCACTTCTCCGCCAGGAAGACCCGCTGCAGCAGCAGCGCGGTCGACTCCAGTTCCGGCACCCAGCGCGGCTCGCCGATCATCAGCGGCACCAGGTCCTCGGCCATCGCGTACGCGTCGAGGTGCGCGCGGCGCTTCGCGTACACCTCGACGAGCGCCCGCGTCATGAGGGTGTCGTCGGTGATGTGCCCGTCGCCCTTGTGGTACGGCGCGATCGGGCGCGCGGTCCGCCAGTCCGGGTACCACGGCCCGACGACGCCGGTCACCCGGCCGCCGTGGCGCTCTTCGATCTGCTCGGGCGTCCACCCTTCGGTGGCGCCGCCGAGGGCGTCCCCGACGGCCGCACCGGTGATCACCGCGACGGCTCGGTCTTCCAGCCAGGTCAAGATCCTGCTCCTGTCACTTGCTGACGCTCTTCCAGCCGTCCTCGAGCTGCTTCGCGAGGCCGGCGGCGTCGATCTTCTGTCCGAGGAACTGCTGGTACGCCGGGGTCGCGACGGTGTCCTTCCACTGCGCGTACTTGCCGGCGAACAGGTAGGGCGCCGAGGTGAGGTACTGGCCGGAGGCGAGGATCGCGTTCCAGCCGTTCTTCGCGCCGAGCTTGGTCGTGAGCGCTTGGCGCGCCGACGTCGTCGGCGGGATCAGCGCGTCGGCCTCGTTGATGGCGGCGAGGTTTTCGGTGCCGGTGAAGAAGTCGACGAACTCCGCGGCTTCCTTGACGTGGCCGGAGTCCTTGTTCACCGACAGCGTCTGCGGGTTCGCGGCCTGCGCGGGACCGGCCGAGCCGGCCAGCGGCGGGAGCACGACCCAGTCGAAGCCCTTCGGCGCGTCCTTCGCGATGTTGGCCGCCTGGTAGGAACCCTGGACGGTCATGGCGATCTGGCCGGCGTAGAACGGCGCGAGCGCCTTGGTGCCCGACTGCGTCAGCGTGACGGGCAGGATCGAGTGGTCCTGGTGGGCCATCGCGTCCACGAGCCGCGGCAGCGCCTGCTCGCCCTGGCCGACGGTGAGCTTCGCGTTGTCGCCGGTGCCGTCGAAGTACTTGCCGCCGAAGCCGGGGGCCAGCGCGACGAACGCCGCCGTCGGGCTGGAGAGGCCCCAGCCGAGGCCGAACTTGCCGTCCTTGGTCGTCGCCTTGGCGATGTCGCGCAGCTGGTCCCACGTCATCGTGGCGCCGGTCGGGATCGTGACGCCCGCCTGCTGCAGCTGGGTCTTGTTCGCGAAGACCACATAGGACTGCAGCTCGGTGGGCGCGGCGATCACCTTGCCGTCGACCGTCACCGAGTCGAGCACGCCCTTCGGGATGTCCGCGCGCTTCTGCTCCGGCAGGTACTGCGTCAGGTCGGCGAGGTACCCGTCGGTGGCGAAGGGCGCGATGCCGGCCGCCTCGTAGTGGACGATGTCCGGCGCCGTGCCCGCGTTGAACTGGGTGATCAGCTTGTCGTAGACGCCGTCCCAGCCGGCCTGCACGATCTTGACCTGCACGTCGGGGTGGGCCTTGTTCCAGTCGCCGACGATCTTCTGCGTCGCGGCGATGGCGGCGGGCTGGTCGGACAGGGACTGGAACGTGAGGGTGGTGGGACCGTCCCCGCTGTCCCCGCCGCTGCCACTCCCGCACGCGGTGAGCAGCAGGCCGGCGACCGACAGGAGGGTGGCGGCGATCATGCGTCGTGTCTTCATCGACCGACCTTTCGAACTTTTTCTTTTGGGGACAGAGCTCTTTGTGGGGTAAGGAGGGTCATCCCTTCACCGCCCCGGCCATGAGGCCGCTGGTGAGCTTCCTCCGCAGGATGCTGAAGAAGACGATGCTGGGGATGGCGGCGAGCACGGCGCCCGCGGCGAGCGGGCCGAGGGCGACCTTGCCCTCCCCGCCGACGAACATGTTGAGCGTGATGGGCAGGGTGTAGTTCTCCGGCGACTGCAGGAGGACCAGCGCGAAGAAGAACTCGTTCCACGACGAGACGAAGCTGAACATCGCCGTCGCGACGACGCCCGGGGCGAGCAGCGGGAAGACGATCGTGCGCAGCACGGTCAGGCGGCTCGCGCCGTCCATCGCCCCGGCCTCTTCCAGCTCCACCGGGATGGCGGCGACGTAACCCTGCAGCATCCAGAGCGCGAACGGCAGCATGTACGTCGTGTGCACCAGCGTCAGACCGGCGAGGTTGTCGGCCAGGCCGAGCGTCCGCAGGATGAGGTACAGCGGCAGGATGATCAGCACGACCGGGAACACCTGGCTCACCAGGATCCAGCCGACGCCGGCGGCGCGCACCTTGCCCTTGAGCCGCGCGAGCACGTAGGACGCGGGCACGGCGATGACGACCGACAGGGCGGTCGAAGCCAGCGCGACGATCAGGCTGTTCGCGGCGGACCGCACCAGACCCTGCTTTTCCAGGGCTTGGGTGTAGTTGTCCCAGTGCCATTCGCTCGGCAGCAGGCTCACCGTGAGCGAATTGAGCTCGCCCGACGACTTCACCGACGCGGAAATCAGCCACAGCAACGGGAAGCCGAGGAACAGGATGTACAGCGCGAGGGCGACGTATTGCGCCGGGCGCACGAGAACGCGCATCAGCGCCCCCCTCCCTTTCGAACACTGCCGGGGGCTCGGTCGTCGCGGAACTGCGACCGCAGGTAGACGGCGAGGATGAGCACGACCACGACGACGAGCACCAGGCCCATCGCGGCGGCGTAGCCGATCTCGCGGTTCTTGAAGGCCTCGAGGTAGATGAACAGCACCGGGACCATCGTCTTGCCGCCCGGCCCGCCCGCGGTGAGCACGTAGACCAGCGAGAACGAGTTGAAGTTCCAGATGAAGTTCAGCGACGTGATCGACGTGACGATCGGGCGCAGGCTCGGCCACGTCACCGCGGTGAACCGCCGCCACGCGCCCGCGCCGTCCATCGCGGCGGCTTCTTGCAGCTCGGCGGGGATCTGCTGCAGGCCGGCCAGCAGCGTCACCGTCGTCTGCGGCATGCCGACCCAGACGCCGACGACGATCACCGCGGGCAGCGCGACCGAGAAGTCGCCGAGCCAGTTGATGTCGTCCGGCAGGCCGACGCTGCCGAGGAAGGCGTTGAGCGGGCCACCGTTGGCCGAGTAGATCATCTGCCACATGATCGCCACGACGACCGGCGGCATCGCCCACGGCACGAGCGCGAGCACCCGCGTCAGGCCCTGCAGGCGCAGGCCGGAGTCGAGCAGCAGGGCCAGGCCCATCGCGGCGGCCAGCTGGAGCAGCGTGACGCCGACGGTCCAGATCATGCCGATCCGCAGCGAGTCCCAGAACAGGTCGTTGCCGACGAGCTTCGTGAAGTTGTCGACGCCGGCGAAGCCGTAGTCCGGGTGGCGCACCAGGCGCGCGTCGGTGAAGGCCAGGAAGATCCCGACGACCAGCGGCGCGACGCTCAGCACGAGGATCGGGATCAGCGACGGCAGCACCAGCGCGATCGCCTCGCGCCGCCGGGTGCGGGCCAGCGCGGGCTTCTTCTTCCCGCGCGGGGGCGCCGGCCGCGTCAGGGTCGCGGTCATCGCGCGCCTCCGGTCGATTCGCGCACCATCAGCTCCGGGCCGACGGTGATCTGCTGCGCCGCGTGGTCCGGGTCGTCGGCGAGCTGGAGCATGATCCGCGCCGCCGCGCGCCCGCGCTCGGTGGAACCGAGGGACACGCTGGTCAGGCTCGGCTGGAAGACCCGGCCGAGCTCGGTGTCGTCCATGCCCGTGACGGCGACGTCCTCCGGCACGGACCGGCCGAGTTCCCGCACGGCCCGGATGGCGCCGATGGCGAGCAGGTCGTTGGCGGCGACGAGCGCGTCGAGCCCGCCGCGGGCGAGCAGCCGCCGGGCGGCTTCGAGCCCGGCGGTGACGGTGAAGTCCCCGGCGACCTCCTGGTCGACGCGCTCGGCGGCGATCTCCCCGGCCACGGCGTCGAACCCCCGCTGGCGCGCGGCACCGGGCGTCGTGTCGAGCGGGCCGTTGAGAAAGCCGACCCGCCGGCGGCCGAGGGCGTGCAGGTGCCGGACGGCCGCGCCGATCCCGCCCGCGGAGTCGGTGGAGACGGAGCTGATGCCCCGGTCGTCCAGCGCCCGCCCGATCACCACGACCGGGACGGGAGCCTGCTGGATTTCGCGGATCAGCCGGTCGTCGGTGCGCAGCGGGCTGACGATCATGCCGTCGACGAACCCGCTGTTGAGGCTGCGCACGAGCTCCGTGGTCGACGTCGCGGTGTCCCCCGTGCTCATGACGACGACCCGGTACCCGTGCGGGGCGAGGACTTCGTGGATGGCCCGCATCATCTCGACGTAGACGGGGTTCCCGATGTCGGCGACGGCGAAGGCGACCTGGAAGGTCTTCTTCAGCCGCAGCGACCGCCCGATGGCATCGGCGCTGTACCCGAGCTCGGCCGCGGCGGCCCGGACGCGCTCGACCATCGCCGGACTGGCCCCGCTGCCGTGCAGCGCGCGCGAGGTCGAGGCCAGGGAGACCCCGGCGCGCTCGGCGACCTGGAGCAGCGTGGCCCGTGTTGACGTCATCGGCTACCTCGTTGTGCGTTCTTGGAAACGTTTCCAGCTGCGGAAGGCGGAGTTGGAAACGTTTCCAATCGGATTAATCCAGATACTGACACCGGTGAGCGGGGCATGTCAACACGACACGGAGAGCATCGAGCCGGCCACCCGCGGCACTCGTCGACGTCATGAACGAGTCGTTCATGACGCCAGACCGGGATCCACCGATGTGAATTCGGGTGATCTTGCCCTAGGTTTGTTGATCTTGGTGGTGGTTGCGGGCGTGCTGGACCGTGCTGGCCGCTCCAG
>NZ_JBFBBZ010000070.1:0-42561 GCF_040682935.1 Amycolatopsis sp. NPDC051061 | reverse complement strand
CCGGCATCGACGGCAGCGAGGCCGGCACGCGCGTGCTCGCGGCGGCGCTCGCCGAAGCCCGCGTCCGCCGCGCTCCCCTGGTCGTGCTGCACGCCTGGACGGACGCCTCGCCGCCGCGGCCGGACCCGCGGTGCGTCACCGACGCCGGGCGCCGGCTGCTCGGCGAACGGCTCCACGACCACGACGTCGGCGACGTCGCGGTCGAGCAGGTCGTCGTCCACGCTCACCCCCGGCGCGAGCTGATCGACCGCAGCGGGGCCGCGCAGCTGGTCGTCCTCGGCGACCGCGGCCGCGGCGGCTTCCCGGGGCTGCTGCTCGGGTCCACCGGCCAGGCGCTGCTGCACCACGCGGCGTGCCCGGTCCTGCTCGTCCGCACCGCCGGCTGAGGGAAGCGGGACGGAAGCGGGCTCCGGCAGGATGGCCGGGACCGAGAGCGAGGATCAGATGAAGACAGTGGTGCGAGCCGGGCTCGTCGCGATGCTGGCCACGGCGCTGGCGGCCCCGGCCCAGGCGGCGACCGTCAAGCAGGTCACCAGCACCTGCCATTCCGGGGAGTTCGGCGCGACGTTCACCCTGCGGTACGAAACCTCCGGCGGCTACCACCACCCGATCGGGTCGTACACGACGTCGGGCCCGTACATCGGCGACACGGGCACGCAGTCGCTGCGGATCTCCTACCGCGACGGGCTGGGCACCCACACGGTCTACACCCGGGTCGGGCCGGCCACCAACGGCACCGAGTCGCTGCCGGCGGGGCTCGCGATCCCGGCCACCGCACGAGGCACGGCGTCCACCACGTTCGACAACGGGACGGCGTCCTGCGTCGCCACGGTGCCGATCACGTAGCCCCGGCACGGCACGCGGGCGGCCGCTTCTACCCCGTTCCCTGGCACCGCAAACCTCCCGCGGAAATCACGGTTTTCGTGGTTATCGTCCCGACGTCCGGGAATGCGCTGGCTTCCGGCCACCGGTTCCGCCCCGGGAACCACCGGCGCCGACGAAAGGGACCTTCGCGTGTTCCGTCACACCAAGCTGCTGCAGTTCGAAGCCAAGCCCGAAAAGCCCGACCCCGTCTACGCGCACAAGCTGCAGGAACTCATCGGCGGCGCGTTCGGCGAGATGAGCGTCACCATGCAGTACCTGTTCCAGGGCTGGAACTGCCGCATCGAAGGCAAGTACAAAGACCTCCTCATGGACACCGCGACCGAAGAAATCGGGCACGTCGAAATGCTCGCCACCATGGTCGCCCGCCTCCTCGAAGGCGCACCCGCCACCATGACCGCCGAAGCCGTCAAAGACCCGGTCATGGCCGCCACCCTCGGCGGCATGGACGTCCAGCAGGCCATCGTCGCCGGTGGTGGCGCGCTCCCGGCCGACAGCAACGGCTACCCCTGGAACGGCCGCTACATCGTCGCCTCGGGCAACCTGCTCGCCGACTTCCGCGCCAACGTCGCCGCCGAAGCCCAAGGCCGCCTCCAGACCGCCCGGCTCTACAACATGACCGACGACCCCGGCGTCAAGGCCATGCTGCAGTTCAACCTCGCCCGCGACACCGTCCACCAGAAGCAATGGCTCGCCGCCATCGAAGAGCTGAAAGCCGACGGCCTCGAAGACGAAATCGTGCCGAACGCCCTGCTCGACGAAGAAGACCAGACCCACAACCACACCATCTGGCACCTCTCCGACGGCCCCGACGGCGCCAAGGGCACCAGCTGGACCACCGACGCGGGCATCGAATACCTCATGGACCCCGAACCCCTCGGTGGCCCCGGCACCGCGCCGAAGCCCGACCCCGCCCTCTACGGCACCTACGCCCCGCTGCAGGACGCGAAGGGCACCGCGAAGGGAAAGGCCAAGGAACTCAAGAACAAGCTGACCTGACCGGAAGCCCGGTGCGTCCCCGGGCGCACCGGGCCATCGGCCTGGGAGTGAGCGCGGTCGGCCCACGCCGTCGTGACGCGGCCGGCCCGCGACCTCGTGCTCAAGGCGCTGTCAGGGCCGCCACCCGGGTGAGTACACCGGCCGGACCGGCACGCCGCCGCGCGCCGAACCCAGGTCCGTCAGCGACACCTGCTCCAAGCCGTTGCCCTCGCCGCCATCGCTGGTCACCGCCAAGGCGAGCGTGTTGCGGCCGTGCGGGTCGAGGATTCCGGTCGGCAGCGCGAACGTGTGCTGCGGCCCCACGTCGGCGATGTACTGGCCGACGTTCCAGCCGTTGAGGAAGATCAGCACCCGGTAGTGCCCGCCGGAGCGAGGCCGCGCCGGATCGCCGAGGGTCAGGCCCACCGAGGTGTCCTGTCCGGCCGGCACCTTCAGTGAGAACGTCGTGCGGTACCACGTCGTCCCCGGGGCGGCCGTCGCCGCCGGGACGACGGCCGGCGTCCAGCTCCGGTCCGGGAAGCCCGGCAGGGACCAGCCCGCGCGCTCGCCCGCGAGACCGCCGCTGTTCAGCGGGCCGCGCACCGGATCCGCCGTGCCGCCCCGGATCTTCCACGTCGCGGCGGTCAGCGACGACGAGATCAGCCCGCGCCCCTCCTTGTGCGCGTCGTTGACGCCGCCGTCTTCGTTGTGGCCGTCGTTGCGCACCATCACCGACAGCACGTGCGGGCCGTCGCCGCGCAGTCCTTCGGGCACGGGGAACGTCGCGGTGCCGGTCGTCGGCGGCGAAGCCAGCGCGGACGGCAGCACGTTCTCGCCGAGGTACTGCCCGTCCAGCCACGCCTGCAGCATCCCGGCGCCGCCCCCGCCGTAGCGCAGGCTGACCTGTTTCCCCGGCGAACCCGTGAACCGCCCGCGGTACCAGACGTCGCCGACGCCGAAGCCGTAGTCGTCCGCGGTCAGCACCGGCTCGCCCGCCGGTGGTGGCGTCGTGCTGTTCGTCGTGGTCCGGTCCGCGGTGGGCCACGCCGAGTCGTCGTAGCCGGGCGCCGACTCCGGGGAGCCCGGCGCGGACCGCCAGCCGGTCAGCTCGGGCAACCGCGGGCCGGTGGGTCCCGGCAGCGGCCGGAGGGCGGCCAGGCTGCCCGACGCCGTCGGCCGCATCGGAACGACCGCGCCGTTCCACCGCACCACCGGGCCGCGGGCGCCCCAGACCTCGAGGTCCCGTGCTCCCTTCGTGTCGCCGGTGAGCGAGCGCGCGTCAGCGGTCCGCACCAGGTCCGGCCCGCGCACGAGCAAGCCCGAAGCCAGCCAGAACGTGTCGGCCGTCGGGTCGTCGGCGAGCAACAGGGTGACGGCCGGGCGGCCGCCGCCGCTGATCCGGACGCGGGCGAGGCCCTCGTGCCGGTAGTCCAGCCGCAGGTCGTTCCCGGTCCAGGTCGTCGTCACCGCGCCGGCGAGGACGTCCACCCGCGGCCGGGACGCGTACCGCAGCACGGTCCGGCCGTCTTCACCCGGCCGGCCGTGCAGCAGGAGGGTTCCGGCGGTCCCGGCCATCAGCTCCGACGTCGAATACACCAGGTGCTGGCCCGCGACGTCGAAGTTCGCCACCAGCTGCTTGGCGTCCTGGCCGTTCAGCCGCACCGGAACGGTGTAGGCACCGTCCGGTGTGGACAGTGGGAAGGTGAAGCTGTCGTCGGTCGTCACATTCGACGGCGAGTGCATCGGCACGTACAGCTGGACCCCGGTGTCCGGGTTGACGTTGTGGTAGACCTTCACCGCGGCCGACGACGGTGTCACCGGATCGCCCCGGTCCATCTTCGCCACGTCGGGAACCGTGGCGAGGAAGTAGCCCAGCTCCTTCATGGTCAGCGCCTTCGGCCGCAGCTGACGGCCTTCGTCGATCGCCGCGCCATAGTCGTACGACGAATAGACGACCGGTGCCGGCAGCCGGCCCCACGACGTGCCGCCGAAGGTCATGTAGAAGTTCTGGAGCGTCAGGCCGTTCGCCAGGTTGGTGCCGTAGAACACGCGCTCGTAGCCCGGCCCCTGCCGGACGGCGGTGCAGGGGTAGGTGCCGTTGCTGCCCCAGTAGTCGAACCAGCCGCCGCCGAACTCGGCGACGAACCCCGGGGTGTTCGGCGACGCGCTCGCGCCGCCCTTCGCCCCACCCGGCCCGTAGGTCCCCCAGTCCGGTGCGACGCTCGGGCTGCCGGGTGTCGCGTCGGTCCGGCAGGTGCCGCCGGGGTAGCCGTCGAAGGCGTACAAATCGACCTTGCCCGGCACCGTGCCGGGCACGCCGGAGTCCGCGGGCACCCAGATCCCGTTGCGGCCCTTGTCGTTGTGGAAGACCGGGACGGCGATGCCGTCGGACCGCACCTTGTCGTACAGGTGTGCCACGTAGTTCTGCTGGGACGTGCCGGTGGCCGCGAGCTCGTTCTCGATCTGGTAGAGGATCACCGAGCCGCGGCCGTCGGTGTACTGGTGGCGCGCGATGATCCGGTCGATCCGCGTCAGCCATTCGTCCGCAGCCGCGAGGTAGTCCGGCGCGTCGCTGCGGGCCCGACCGGCCTGGGTGCTCAGCCACGCCGGGAAGCCGCCGCCGGTGACCTCGGCGTTGATGTAGGGGCCGGGCCGCGCGATGACGTACAGCCCGGCCTCGGCCGCCAGGTCGAGCACGCGGTCCATGTCGCGGACGCCGGTGAAGTCGTAGACCCCGGGTGCCGGCGAGTGGTAGTTCCAGTCGAAGTAGATCGACACCGCCGTGTAGCCGGTGGCCTTCATCTTCTGCAGCACGTCCCGCCACAGGGCCGGGCTGGGCAGCCGGAACGGGTGGAACTCGCCGGACCAGACGACCTGGCGGCGGCCGTCCAGCATCAGCGAGTACTTGTCGAACGTGACCTGGTGCTTCGCCGGCGACCCCGCCGACCCGGCGGACACGGCCGACGTGGGCGCGGCGCACAGCCCGGCGCCGAGGAGCAGGGCGAGGACGAACGTGCTGAAACGGTGCATGGAAGGCCCTTCAGGCGCGGCTGCGGCCGACGTAGACGTTGCGGGCGCGGTAGTACGTGTCGGACGTCGGTCCCGGCGAGCCGGCCGAGCCCTCCATCTGCAGGTTCAGGATCAGCCACATCGGCTTGCCGGTGAAGTTCGCCCCGCGGCGCCGGCCCACCCAGGTGCCGTCGAGGTAGTAGTGGTTTCCCAGGTGGCCGCGGCGGCCCGGCCGCCGAGTGCGGCGCCGGCCGCCCCGGCGGCGCCCGCGGCGAGGGTGTGCGGCATGGTGAACCTCCCCAAGCTCAGTGGACGCAGGGGCCGGCGCTGTCGTAGCCCGGTTCGACGCTGATCAGTGCACGGGGTTCCACCCGTCGCCGCCCGCGAGGTAGCGCTGCGCGGTGAACGTCGCGGCCTGGGCGGCCGTCAGCTGCGGCCGGTCGGTGCCGGTACCCGCACCCGGTCCGGTGTTGCGGTACTCGAAGAACCGGGCGTCCTTCCAGGAGAAGCCGGACATGTCGGTCCACGGCGTCGCCTTGATCGCCGCCGGCAGGGCGGTTTCGCGGATGACGACCTGCGCGATGGCGTCGACGTCGCCGCTGGGGTGCCACGGCCGGCCCAGGTAGAAGCCGGCGTTCGCCGCCGGGCTGACCACCTTGCTGCCGACGACCAGGAAGCCGTACGGGTTGCTCCGGCGCGTGCTCGCCGCCGTCAGGTAGCCGTTGGGGTTCGAACCGCGGTCGAGCGCGGTGATCGTCGCGCGGTCGAACACGGCGGTGGCGCGGCCGAAGAGGAAGTCGACGTCCCCGCTGATCGCGCAGTTCCGGTAGTACTGGCGGCCCACCGTGCCGACCGCCGCGGTGTCGGCGTACAGCGTGTCCTGGTGGCCGAGGAACGTGACGTTGTCGAAGACCATCCGATCGCCGGTGGTCTTCACCGCGACCGCCTGGGTGGCGGTGATCTCCGGGTGCGCCTTGCGGTCGAAGGAGTTGCGGAAGGTGAGCGCGCTCGCGGTGAAGCCGTTCGCGGCGATCGTCGCGGTCGCGCTGCCCGTGGTGCCGTACGTCGAGCCGTCGGGTTTCCCGGTCCCGCTGGCGTTGTCGTAGTCGATGACGACGTCCGACGCCTTGCCGGTGGTGCCGCGCAAGGTGATCCCGGTCTTGCTCGCGGGCACGGTGATCACTTCGCGGTAGGTGCCGGGCTTGAGCGAAACCGTGCCCCCGGCCGGGACGGCGTCGATCGCCGCCTGGACGGACGCGAAGCTTCCCGAGCCGTCCGCGGCTACCACGAGGTGCGCGCACGCGGGCGCCGTGACCGACGCGCCGGCGAGGACCGAAGCGATGAGCAGGGTGAACACGGGACACCTCCACGGGTGGACGCCGGGGGTACCGGACGGCGGCCGGCACCCCCGGCGAGTCGATCACTGGTAGGTGATGTTCGCGGTCGTGTAGAGGCAGTTCGTCGAGTCGGGCCCGCTGCCGATCGTCGTCGGCTCGCCGCTGGTGACGCCCTTGTACTTCTGGCAGGGCACGATCTTGCGGCTCGAGTCGCCGACGATGGTGATCCGGGTCAGCTTGGCGGTGTCGCCGTAGTTGGTGTTGATGCCGACGAGCGCCTTGCCGGGCACGGCGGCGGTGACGTTGTCGACGACGACGTTGCGCTTGTACTGCGTCTTGCAGTTGCCGCAGGAGCGGTAGAGCTTGCCGAAGTCGTTGACCTGGAAGTTCCGGATGTACATGGTGCCGGGGCCGTTGTGCTGGAAGACCTTGTCCGACGCCTTGCGCGCGCCGCCGCCGTCGATGGTCATGGTCTGCGACGCCGAGGTGCCCTTGAAGGTCGCGGCGTCCTCGCCGACGTCCTCCCACCAGACGTTGAGCAGCGTGCAGGTGCCGAGGCAGTGCACGCCGTCGGCGGCCGGGTTGCCGAGGACGACGTTCTTCAAGGTGGTGCCGTTCGACAGTTCGAAGATCGGGCCCTGGTCCTCGTCCTGGCCGCCGGTGCCGAGGTCACCGGTGCCGTAGAACCGCTTCAGGCCGCCGTCGTAGGTGCCGCTGGTGACCTTGATGGTCGCGCCGACCGCCTGGCTGACGCTCGGGTTGGGCCACGAGGCGGCGCTCGCGGGGTGGCCGGCGACGATCACGGTGGACACCGCGAGCGCGGCGACGGCCGCGGCCCGGGCCACCCGGGAAATCGAAGA
The DNA here is from genome assembly GCF_040682935.1 of Amycolatopsis sp. NPDC051061. Taxonomy (NCBI): domain Bacteria; kingdom Bacillati; phylum Actinomycetota; class Actinomycetes; order Pseudonocardiales; family Pseudonocardiaceae; genus Amycolatopsis; species Amycolatopsis sp. NPDC051061. The sequence continues at coordinate 35,495 of NZ_JBFBBZ010000070.1, read as the reverse complement.
CATGCTCATCACTCCTTGGTCTTCCCTGGTCGGGAAATGGTCCTAGCGAGTGCTGAAAGCGCTTTCTCAGTCTCGGGTTCCCGGGTTCGGCGTGTCAATGCCGCTGGGCGAAGGGACGTCGGTGTCGCCCGGATGGCCGTCGCGGAAGGGAGTTTTCAGAAAACGGGACCCGCACCCGTCAGCACGCGCACCGGCACCGCCCACGTCGGGTCCAGGCGGTCCACCAGCGTCGGCGTCCAGCCCACGTCAGAACCCAGATCCGGGTCGTTCGCCGCGTTGTACTCCGCCAGCAGGTCCACCGAGCGTGGCCGGGCCGCACCGGAAGAAACCAGCGTCCCCGTCGCGTGCAGCACCGTCCCCTTCCAGTACTCGACCAGCGCGCCCAGCGGCACCGAAGCCGGGATCCGGAAGAAGTTGTTCTCCGCGTAGATCCGCGACTCGACCCCCACCCCCAGCGAATACGTGTAAGCCGCCGGATCCCGCACCACGTACAGGTTGTCGTAGACGTGGACCTGCCCGTACCGCACCCGCGGCGCGCGCTGCCCGATCTCCGAGAACAGGTTGTGGTGCACCGTGACGCGCAGCTTGCCGACGTCGTAGGTGGGTTTGTCGGTGTTGCCGATCAGCATCGTCTTGTCGTGGTCGTGCAGCCGGTTGTCCGACACCGTCACGAGGTCCGAGCCGTTCACGATGTCCAACAGTCCGTCGTGGACTTCGTACTTCCGCCCGAAGTACGACGGCTGAGTGTTGTTCCCGCCGTCGCTGAACTCGTTGTGGTTCACCCAGACGTGCGTCGCCCCGACCAGGTCGACGTTGTCGTACTCGGAGTTCCAGTTCCCGTCCGCGCCGTCGAGCGGGTCCCATTGCGGGAAGCAGTCGTGCGCGTCGGAGAACCGCAGGTTCCGCAGGATGACGTTGTCGCCGGTGACGCGCAACGTCAGCCCGTGCAAAGTGGCGCCGCCGAGGCCGTAAATCGTCGTGTTCGGGCCGACGTCGAGCACCACCTGGGCGGCCTGGTTGGCTTGCGACCGGGCTCGCGCCTCCTCCAGCGGCCCGGACGGCTCGACCTTCCCCCAGGTCGCCGGGTCGTACGCCGCCAGGTACGCGGGCAAGGTGTAGGCCGGGTCGGCGAAGTCGTCGCACGACCGAGGCCGATCGCGGGCGTCCACGTTGCCCTCGATCGTGCCGCGGACGTAGATGATCTTCGGGGCGCCCGGGTGCGCCACCAGCGCGGCGACCAGCTCCGAGCGCTTCGACACCGTGTGGACGTCGCCGCGGGCGGCGGCCGCTCCCCCGCTCGTCCCGGTGGTCGCCGCGCCCCAGCCGTCGTGCGCGCCGAGCACCACCCGGCCCGGGTCGTGGCCGTGGGCTTCCGCCGGCCCGGCGGTGACGGTGAGTCCGAGCAGGGCGAGGCACCCCGCGAAGGCCTTCCAGCGCATGTCGGCTCCTTCTACTCGGCCGCCCGGGCCGCGAACTCGGCCAGCCGGGCGGGGTCCGGGTCGCCGTCGAAGACGACGACGTGGTGGGTCAGCGTCAGCTCTTCGCCCGGTTCGAGCCGCCGCGGCCGGTGGTACGTCTCGGCGAAGCTGACGACCGGGAACGGCTCGGCGCGCACGTACCAGGCGGTGGGGAAACCGGGGTTCGCCGGGCTGTCGGCGAACAGCAGCGTCGACGTGCGCAGGCTCTCGTCGTGCCGGCCGGTGAAGGCGAGCCACGGCGCGCGGTGGCCCATCGCCTCGTCCGCCGCCCGGCCGTCGGACGTCCGGACCGTGCCGCCGACGAACGAGCGCGGGCCGCGCCAGAACAGCCCGCCGTACCCGGCGGTGTCGCGGCCCTCGGTCACCGGGCTCCCCCAGCGCAGCTCGCGGCCGCTGGTGTTGCGCAGCCGGCTCGTCCACGTGAGGGTCCAGCTGTCCGCCGAGACGTCGCCGAAGCGCAGCGTGCGGTGCTCGGTCAGCCACTGTCGTCCCGCCGCGGTGCGCCAGGCCAGCTCGTGCCGCAGCTCGCAGTGCCCGGCCGCGCTCTCGATGCTCTCCCAGCGGACGTGGCCGACGCTGCCGTTGTTGTCGAGCGGTGTGTAGCCGCGGCCGCGCACGTAGGTCCGGCCGCCCCAGAAGTTCTCCCCCGACAGGTGGGCCATGGTGAACTGCAGGCCGTTGTGCCAGGTGTGGTCGTGCGGCCGGACGGCGGTCACGGTCTCTCCGGCGGTGGTGCGCACCGGGTGCAGGTACGGCTTCGGCGAGTCCCCGGCCGGCGTCGGCGGCGCCACGACGTACTCCGCCAGGACGAGGGCGCCGAGCTGGACGCGCACCCGGCCGTCGTCGTCCTCGGCCAGCTCGAGCGTCCCGCCGCCCACCGCCGCGCGGCTCACACCCGCTCCCCGATCTCAGCGAGCAATTCGTCGACCGAGACCGGCGCGCCGGTGGCCAGGGACCGGTTGGCGGCCAGCCCGGTGAGCAGCGCCTGCAGGCCGGAGTCGTGGTCGGCGGCGCAGCCCAGCTCGTCCGGCTCGGCGTCGCCGAGCAGCTCGGCGAGCATCCGCTCGTCCCCGCCGCCGTGCCCTTCGCCGAGGACTTCGTCGAGCACGACCTCGGGTGGCGCCCAGTGCCGCTGCACGGTCAGCCGGGCGCGTCCCGGCTCGGGCGCCGGTTCGGCACCGGCCGGGTGCTCGTTCTCCCGGACGTCCAGCTCGAGCCGTCCCTCGCTGCCGGCGAACGCGACGCGGTAGCCCTCGCGCGGCGAGTAGGCGTGCAGGTGATAGTTCAGGACCACCCCGCCGCGGTGACGCACGAGCACGGAAAGGTCGTCCTCGATGGTGACGCCAGGCGCGAACACGTTCTGGTTCCGGATGTAGCCGTCCTCCTGCTCCGCGTCGCGGTAGAGCGCGCGCAGCCGGGGCGAGGCCTCGAGGTCCAGCGCGAACCGGTCATCGGCGTGCCGGTGGGCGTTCCCGTCGCCGTAGAAGAACAGCCGGCCGAGCGCGAACACCGTCTCGGGCCCGCGGCCGAGCCACCAGTTGACCAGGTCGAAGTGGTGGCCGGACTTGTGCACGAGCAGCCCGCCGGAGTTCGCCTTCTCGCGGTGCCAGCGCCGGAAGTAGTCGGCGCCGTGCGCGGTGTCGAGCAGCCAGCTGAACTCGACCGAGCCGATCTCCCCGATCGCGCCCGCGGCGAGCAGCTCGCGCACGCGCCGGTGCACCGGGTTGTACCGGTAGTTGAAGGCGACCCGCACCGCGCGGCCGGTCTCGCGGCGGGCGGCGAGGATGCGCCGGGCGCCGTCGACGTCGGTCGTCATGGGCTTCTCGGTGACGACGTCGCAGCCGGCGTGCAGCGCGGCGACGACGTAGTCCGCGTGCGTGTGATCCGGGGTGCACACCACGACGACGTCGATGCGCTCCTTCGCCAGCATCGCCGTGAAGTCCGCCGGCCGGTAGCCCGGCACGGAAGCGCCGAGCCAGTCGTTGTGGACCCGCAGGCGGGTTTCGTTGTGGTCGCAGAAGGCCGCGAGCTCCGCCCGCGGTGAGCCGGCCAGCGCGCGGGTGAACAGCTGGGCCCGGGAACCCAGGCCGACGATCGCGTAGCGCGTCACCATCACGTCTCCTCTCGGGCGAGGGTCCAGGGCAGGGCGAGTTCGGAGAACAGCGCGAGGCGCTCGGCCGCGGCGTCGACGGCCCGATCGACGCCCGGCACGACGAACCGGCGCTCCGGGCCGGTGCCGACGGCGCGGGCCTGGGGCAGCCGCCTCGGCTCGGGCGCGTCGCGGACCGCCTCGACCAGTGCGGTGAACGCGCGGGTGGCGGCCAGCGGTGCGAGCAGCGGCACGCCGTCGCGGAGGTGGGCGACGAGGTTCGCCAGCAGGTCTTGCGGCGGGGCGACCGGCACCGGCTCGTCGTCGATGAGGAAGCGGTCGGTCTTGTAGGGCCAGCGGATCCGGCCTTCGGTGCCGTGGATCAGCACGTAGGGCTCATGGTCGGCTTCGGCGGCGAGCGTCGCCGCGACGACGACGTCCGGTGCGCCGGCGAAGCACAGGCGGGCGCACGCCGTGTCGTCCGACTCGATGTCGCGGGCGCGGTACAGCTCCACGGTCGTGCGCTCGGGCCGGGCTCCGGCCGTGCCGTTGAGCAGCAAGGCGGTCGCGACGGCGTGGGCGAACGGGTTCGTCAGAGCGCCGTCCACGACCGCCCGCCCGTCGAGCCGGCGACGGCCCGCCCAGGCGGTGCGCGAAAAGTAGCGGTCACGCCGGATCCACGCGCCCGCGGCGGCGATCCCGGTGACCGCCCCGATCGCGCCCCGCGCCAGCGCGGCCCGGATCGCCGGGACCGCGGGTGAGCCGAAACTCTGGAACCCGACCTGGCAGGCCCGGCCACGGGCCCGCTCGGTCAGCTCGTCGAACGCCGTCAGGTCGAGCACCGGCGGCTTCTCCACGAGCACGTGGCAGCCCGCGGCGAGCGCGAGGCGCGCCAGCGGCAGGTGCGTGTGCGGCGGGGTGGCCACCACCACGATGTCCGCCGGCACGCGGGCCAGCAGCTCGGCCGGATCGCGGGTGAACACCGGCACCAGCTCGCCGGCCTCGTCCGGGGGCTCGCGAACGTCGCACGCGCCGGCCAGGACGATCTCCCCCCGGTCGTGCAGTGCCCGGGCCCGGCGCAGGTGCGTGCGCGCGTAGCCGGCCGTGCCGAACACGACCACCGTAGGAGTCATCGGGGCCCGCCGGTCGCGACGGCGGCCAGGGCCAGGGGCCCGGCCACCAGCAGGGCCAGGATCGGCAGCATCCACACGAGCACGGCGGCCACGGCCAGCGCGGTCGCCGTGAGCAGGCCGTCGCGGGGCGAGGCCGCCGTCTCGCGGGCCGCCGTCACCACCGCCCGGCGCCAGGACGGTTCCCCGGTCGCGACGACTTCGCACGTCCGCACGGCGACGACGGCGACCGCGGCGGCCAGCACCCACAACGCCGGCCCGAGCACCCCCGCTCCCGGCATCGAGCGCGCGGCTTCGAGGTCCACCACGAACAGCACGGCGGCCAGCAGGCCCAGCCCGCCGAACGCCACCCCGCCCCGGGCGGCCTCCCGGAAGTCGGCCCAGAACGTCGTCCACAGTGGACGCCCGATGCCGTGGCGCGCCCGGTCGAGGGCCCGGCAGCCCGCCGCGAACGCCGGAGCCGCCGTCACCACCGGCACCGACGCGAGCGCGACGAGCAGACCGGTCAGCAAGCAGTCCGAGAAGTCGCCGAGCCCGGTTCGCCATGGGGTCCGCATCGTCGTCACCCCTTCAGGCCGCTGGTGCTGACGCCTTCGACCAGCAGGCGCTGGAAGGCGAGGAAGAAGAGCACGATCGGGACGAGCGCGAGCGCCGACATGGCGAACATCGCGCCGAAGTTCGACTCGCTGCTCGTGTCGACGAACAGCCGCAGGCCGAGCGGCACGGTGAACTTCTCCGTGTCGTTCAGGTACACCATCTGCGTGAAGAAGTCGTTCCACGTCCAGATGAACGTGAAGATCGACGTCGTGACGAGCGCCGGTTTCGACAGCGGCAGCACGACGTGCCAGAACGTCCGGTAGACCGAGCAGCCGTCGATCGTCGCGGCCTCGTCGAGCTCGCGCGGGATCCCGCGCATGAACTGGACGATCAGGAACACGAAGAACGCCTCGGTGGCCAGCAGCTTCGGCAGGATGAGCGGGACGAACGTGTTGACCAGGCCGGCCTGCTGGAAGATCACGTACTGCGGGATGAGCGTCACGTGGTAGGGCAGCATCAGCGTGGTGATCATGAACGCGAACAGCGCGCCGCGGAACCGGAACTTCAGCCGCGCGAAGGCGAACGCGGCCAGCGAGCAGGACAGCACGTTCGCGGCGACCGAGAGCCCGGCGACGAGGAACGAGTTGAGGAAGAAGCGGCCGAACCCGACGTCCGCCGCGCCTTCCCAGCCTTTCGTGTAGCCGTCGAAGACGAACCGGGTCGGCAGCAGCGAGAGCCGCGAGAGGATCTCGTCCGGCGGCTTGACCGACGCGAACGCCAGCCACACCAGCGGGTACAGCACCACGGCGACGATCACCAGGCACAGCACGTGCCGGCCCACCGAACGCGCCGAACGCGGGAGCACAGTCATGAGCGCTCCCCTGTGCCGTCCGCGTCGTCGTAGAACACCCACAGCTTGGCGGTGCGGAACACGATCGCGGTGACGATCGCGATCACCGCCAGCAGCACCCACGCCATCGCCGACGCGTAGCCCATGCGGAAGTCCTGGAAGCCGACCTCGAACAGGTAGAGCGTGTAGAACAGGTCCGCGTCGGCCGGCCCGCCGCGGCCACCGCCGATGACGAACGCCGGGGTGAACGCCTGGAACGCGTGGATGGCCTCCATCACCAGGTTGAAGAAGATCACCGGCGAGAGCATCGGCAGCGTGATGTGCCGGAACCGCCGGAACGCGCCGGCGCCGTCGATCGCGGCCGCCTCGTGCAGCTCCGCCGGGATCTGCTTGAGCCCGGCCAGGAAGATCACCATCGGCGCGCCGAACTGCCAGACCCCGAGCAGCACGATCGAGGCGAGGCTGAACTGCGGGTCGTCGACCCAGCTCGGCGTGTGCCAGCCGAAGAAGGCCAGGACCTCGTTCACCGGGCCGCCGCCCATGAACAGCGCCCGCCACACGAGCGCCGCCGCGACGCTCGCCCCGAGCAGCGAGGGCGCGTAGAACGCGGCCCGGTAGAAGCCGCCTCCGCCGCGGCGGGTGTTGAGCAGCATCGCCACCAGCAGCGACACCGCGAGCTTCAGCGGCACCGAGACCAGGACGTAGATCAGCGTGACCTTCACCGACTGCAGGTAGCGGTCGTCGTCGGTGAACATGTGCGCGAAGTTGCCGAAGCCGACCCACTTCGGGGCGGTGAAGAGGTCGTAGTCGGTGAAGGACAGGTAGAGCGAGACGACCATCGGGCCGACGGTCAGCGCCACCGCGCCGAGCAGCCACGGCGTCAGGAACGCGAAGGCCTCCGGCTGGCTTTTGCGGCGCCTGGCCGGCCGGTCCCGCCTCCGGACCCGCGCGGGAGCGTCCCGGGCGACCGGCGGGTCCGGGGTGCGCACGGTCGTCATCGGCTACCGGAGTCCCTTCTCGGCTTCGGACATGAACCGGCTGACGGCGTCGTCGATGCTCATCCGCCCGAACGCGACCTCCTCGTAGGTGCGCTGGAGCAGCTTCTGGATCGCCCCGGCGCCCTTGGGCGGGACCGGCGGCGCGGCCCCGAGCTTCGGTTCGAGACCGGCTTCGTAGTCGTAGAGCGTCTTGTCGGCGCCCTTCGCGGACCCCGCGAGCTGGGCGCGGACCTTGAGGTTCGGCGCGAGCCCGCGGTCGGTGCCGACGATCTTGCCGACTTCGGGGTCGTTGACCAGGAAGTCGACGAGCTTCGCCGCCGCCTCCTGCTGCTGGCTGCGCGCGGAGACCGACAGGAACATCGACGGCCGCCGGTACTGCCCGGTCTTCCCGGCGGCGTCGGTCGGGTACGGCGCCACGTTCAGCGGCTTGCCGTTCGCCTTCTGGTACGCGGGCAGGAGGTTGTCGTAGGCGAACTCGGAGCTCGTCAGCTTCTTGCCGAGCGGCGACTGCTCGGGCGAGGTGTTGTAGGACGCCGTGACGTCGGCCGGGGACGTGCCCTTGGCGTCCCGGAACCGGCCCGCGAGCTGCCAGTACCGGCGCAGGTCGTCGGCGGTGAAACCGAGCTTGCCCTCGGGCGTGTAGAACTGCTTGCCCTGCTGGCGCAGCCAGATCTCCAGCGTCGTGTCGAGGATGCCGAAGTCGGTCGCCCCGCGCGCGGCGAACCCGCCGGCGGCGCTGACCTTCTGGGTCGCGTCGGCGTACTGGTCCCAGGTCAGGCCCTTCGCCGGGTCCGCGCCCGCCGCGGTGAACGCGGCCGGGTCGTAGAGCATGGCCGGCGTGTTCTGCGCCCACGGCACGGCGTACCGCTTGCCCTGGTACACGCCGGTCGCCGCCAGCTCGGGGTTGATGTCGGCCAGCGAGATCGCCTTCCCCGCGCCCGTGTTCAGGTCGGCCAGGACGTTGCGGCCCCCGTACTCGGCCAGGTACCGCGTGTCGACGTTGAGCACGTCCGGCGGCTTGCCACCCGCCGTCTGCGTCGCCAGCTTCTCCCAGTAGGCGGCGTACGCCGAGAACGACGTCTGCACCTTGATCTTCGGGTTCTTCTGCTGGAACAGCTCGACGGCCTTCTTCGTCAGGGTGGCCCGGCCGTCACTCCCCCACCAGACGAACGTGATGGTCACGTCCCCGCCGTCGCCGCCGGAGTCCGAGCCGCACGCGGCGACCCCGGTCAGCAGCAGCGGGACCACCGCGGCCAGCGCGACGAGCGTTCGCCGCTCTCTTGTCCGACGCATCGAGCTCTCCGTTCTCAGCCGGTCAGCACTTTCTGAAAACGCTGTCAGCGCGTTCACGGTAGGCAGTGCGCTGGACTCGTGTCAACGGGCTCGACGAGGCAATACCCCTTGTGCAGCAACGAGGTCACCGAAATGTGGGCAGCGTGAGAAAGCGCTTACAGCACACTCGGATCGAAGCGGCTGTCAGCGCGACGGGCACCGGGTGAGAGCGTTACCCGGTGCGTTCCGCGGCCGGGCCGCGCCGGCGGGCACTCGCCCACGGGACGCCGATCTCGGAGAACAGCGCCAGCCGGTCCGCGGCGACGGCGACCTCCTCGCCGATCCCCCGGACCACGGGGTGCCGGCTCGCCCCTTCGCCGGCCGTGCGGATCCAGCCCGCCGGGATCCGGGCCGGCGACGGCGCGTCCCGGACCGCCTCGACCACCGACGCGAACGCCCGGGTGGCCGGCAGCGGCGCGAGCAGCGGCACCCCGGCCGGGTCGAGGTGGTGGGCGACCAGGTTCCGCAGCAGGTCCACCGGTTCGCCGAGGTGGACCCGTTCGTCGTCGAGCTCCAGCCGGTGGCTCTTGTACCAGAACTTCGCGCGCCCCTTGGTGCCGTGCACCACCACGTACGGCTCGTGGTCCTGTTCGGCGCACAGCGACGCGGCGACGACGATCTCGGGACCGCGGTCGAAGCGGATGCGCAGGCACGCCGTGTCGTCGGCCTCGATGTCGCGCGTGCCGAACAGCTCCAGGGCGATCTCCGCCGGGTCGCGGCCGCCGACGCCGCCCACGAGCAGCGCCGTGGCCACCGCGTGGGAGAACGGGTTGGTCAGGGCGCCGTCGACCACGGCTTCGCCGTCCAGCCACCGCCGGCCCGCCCAGGGGTTGCGGCGGTAGTAGGCGTCGGTGCGGATCCACGCCCCGGCCGCGCCCACGCCCACCACCTCGCCGAGCTTTCCCACCGCGATCGCCGCCCGCAGCACCGACAGCGCCGGGGAGCCGAAGCTCTGGAACCCCGTCTGGCACGCCGAGCCGTGCTCCGCGGCCAGCCGGGACAGGGTCCGGAACCCGGCCAGGTCGAGCACCGGCGGGGTTTCCAGCAGCAGGTCGCCGCCCGCCCGCAGCACCGCGCCGCCGACGCGGACGTGCGCGTGCGGCGGGGTCGCGACCACGGTGATGTCGGGACGGCAGCGGCGGAGCAGGTCGTCGACGCCGACGTGCGCGGTGCCGCCCTCGGGCAGCAGGGCGATCGCGGCGGCCGAGGGCACCCGGACGTCGGCCATGCCGGCGAACCGCACCAGGCCTTCGTCGTGCAGGATGCGGGCGCGGTGCAGGTAGCTGAACGCGTAGCCGGACGTGCCGACCACCGCCAGCCTCGGCGGGTCCGCGACGGTGCGGCACCTGCTCCCCGACATGGGTCTCCGATCGGCGCGCCGGGCTCGGCCGCGCGGGAACTGACGAATGGGCAGTCCGGGAGAAACTTCCGGTGGTCACGGTAGGGCGTTCGCGACAAGTGTGTCAATGTTCGGGACACTGTTTCGAATTCGTCGAAGGCCGGGTACTCCGAACGGCGGTGGCCGGTTCGAGATAGCGCTTACCCGAACCGGCCGCGCACTCCGCCGCCGGTCAGATCCGGCCGACGCCCGCACCCGCGGTCACGGTGGCCTTGACCGTCGAAGTCGGCTCCAGGGTGAAGGAATACGGCGCCGTCGTCATGCTGCCGGTGCGGGTGATCTTGTTCGTGCAGCCGCCGAAGGAGTTGCCCGACTCGTTCAGGTAGCCGTCGACGTCGCTGTCACCGGTCGTTTCCAGGCACACCTTCGTGGATTCGAAGACGTTGTTCTGGGCGAGGAACTGCGCGTTCATCCGCGAATGCACGGCGGAATCGGTCACAGCGTGGAAATAGTTGTCGTAGGCGTGCCCGGTGCCGAACCGCAGGCTGGGCATCCGCGAGTTCACGTTCTCGAACCAGTTGTGGCTGAATGTGACATGCAGCTTGCCGGTGTCCTCGGCGGCGTTGCTGTCGCTGTGCCCGACGAGGGAGACCTTGTAGTGGTCGTGGAACTTGTTCCAGGACACGGTGATCCCGTCGGCGGCGTGGCTGATGTCGAGCAGGCCGTCGTAGTAGTCCTTGCCGTGGTCGAGGTCGGAGGACAGGTCGTTGTGGTCGATCCACACCCGGGTGGCGCCGCGCTGGATCTGGATCGCGTCGGTGCCGACCGCCTTGGAGATGGCCAGGTTGCGGAGGATGACGTTCGACGACTTGTCCACGGCGAGCCCGCCGCCGGTGAAGCCGGAGCCGGACCCGACGCCGAGGACCGTCTTGTTCGACCCGATCTTCACGAGCGTCTTGTTCGCCAGGGTGATCTTCCCGCTCACCCGGACCGTCCGGGCCGTGCCGTCCGCCACCGCGCTGGTGAACGCCGACGCCGTCGTCACGGTCACGGTCTCGCCGCCCGCGCCGCCGGTCGTGCCGGCGCCGTAGCCGACGGGCGAACTCTCGTAGGCCGCATGCGCGACGCCGGTGGGGACCATCGCCGCGGCGAACGCGGCCGTGGCGAAAACGCGCAGGCAGAACTGGGCTTTCCTGGTCATCAGGCACCTCTGAGGGGGGTGGGGACCCGCGCCCCGGGGAACGGGGAACACGGCGGAGACTCCGTTCTACGATTTGCAGCAAAACCCGGTCAACGATTTGCAGGGTTTTCATCCCAACCCCAGCCGAATGGCCCTGCGACGGCCGGATCCCCGCTGCCGCAAGGCGATCCGTTGTTGACAACGCTGCCGGGCGTTTCCATGATGTGGCAGGAGCCTGCCGAGGAGTAGCCGTGAGCGTGACCATTCACGACGTCGCCCGCCGGGCCAACGTGTCGATCTCGACCGTGTCGCGCGCGTTCACGTCACCGGATCTGGTCCGCCACCAGACCCGCAGCCGGGTGCTGGCCGCGGCGAGCGAGCTCGGGTACCACGCGGTCGGCGCACCACAGCCCGCCGCCCGCACCGGGCACATCGGCATCGTGGTCTCGGACCTCGGCAACCCGTTCTTCACCGGCGTGCTCGACGGCGTCCAGGCCCGCGCGCGCCAGGACGACGTCGCCGTGTTGTTCGCGAGCAGCGACCAGGACCCGGCGACCGAGCAGAACCTGGTCCGCCGGATGGCCCGGCAGGTCGACGGCGTCGTGCTGGGCAGCCCGAGCATGACCGACGACCAGCTGCGCGCGCTGGCCGAGCAGACGACGCTCGTGCTGCTCAACCGCGAGGTGCCGGGGATCCCGTCGATCGTGATGGACGCCGCCGACGGGATGCGGCAGGCGATCGAGCACCTGGCCGCGCTGGGCCACCGCCGCTGCGCCTACCTCGGCGGGCCCCGCATGTCGTGGGCCAACCGCGCCCGCCGGCAGGGTCTGACGGAGGCGGCCGAGCGCCACGGCACGGAGGTCGTCGAGTTCGGCCCGTTCCCGCCGGTGTTCGAGGGCGGCCTGCAGGGCGCGGACCTGGCGCTGGCCGCGGACGTGACGGCGATCGTGGCGTACAACGACCTGGTGGCGTTCGGTGCGCTGGCCCGGCTCAACGCCCGCGGCGTCCCGGTGCCGGACGAGATCAGCCTGGTCGGCTTCGACGACCTGGTCTTCGCGGCGATCTCGGCACCGCCGTTGACGACGATCGCCATGCCGACGGAGGCGGCGGGCCGCGCGGCGGTCACGATCCTGCTGGACTTGCTCGACGGATCCGCCGACGAGCACACGACCCGGGTGCTCGACACGTACCTGATCGTCCGCGCGACCACGGCCCCGCCGGCGAGTTAGCCGCGGCGCCGGGTCCGGACGTCATGAAAGGGTCGTTCATGACGCTGGACGACAGGAAAGAGTCGTTCATGCCCTTCGGCCGCGAGCTAGCCACCGAAGACGTGGCGCTCCAGGAACGGGTTCCGGAACTTCCCGGAGGGGTCCAGTTCCCCGGCCAGCACGCGGAAATCGTCGATCCGCGGATACGACCCGGCCGTGTGGAAGAGCTTGCCCCAGTGCGGCCGCGCGCCGAACGGGGCCAGGCGTGCCTCGAGCACCGGGAGCACCGCCTCCACCTCCGGCTGGCGCGGCTGCCAGGTGAAGTGCAGCGCGACCCGGTCACCGCCGTGGCACGGGCTCAGCCACAGCTCGTCGCCCGCGATCGCGCGGATCTCCGACACCAGCAGCACCGGCGCCAGCAGGTCGCCGATCTCCCGGACCGCCCGCACCGCCGCCACCGCGTGCTCGTACGGCACGAAGTACTCCGACTGCAGCTCGTCCCCGACGCTCGGGGTGAACGCCAGCGCGAAGTGCGGCAGCCGCTCGTGCCACGGGCCTCCGACGCCCTGCTGCGGCGTGCAGTTGGCCGCTCCGATGCCCGCCGCGTGCGCCGGGTGCCGGGGTCCGTCGGCCGGGACCGCGCCGAACAGCTCCGTTCGCGAGGTGAACGCGTCCACGCGGCTCTTGACCCACACCTGGTCGATCGTGTCGTTCGCCCAGTTCGTGAACAGGCTGACGCTGTAGCCGGCGTCTTCGACCTCGTCGAAGTGCCGGTAGGCGGCCTCCCAGGGCAGGCCGTCGAAGACGTCCTGGCGGACGTCGAACGCGGGCTCGACGTCCAAGGTGATCCGCGTGACGACGCCGAGCGCGCCGAGGCCGACGACCAGTCCGGGGAACTCGGCGTGGGCGCGGGTGAACGTCCGCAGCTCGCCGTTCGCGGTGACCAGCTCGATCGCCGACACGGCCGACGCGAGCCCCGGCTGCCGGCGCCCGGAGCCGTGGGTGCCGGTCGCGACGCTGCCGGCCACCGTGATGTGCGGGAGCGACGCGAGGTTCGGCAGCGCGAACCCCGCAGCGTGCAGCTGCTCGGCGAAGTCGCCGTAGCGCGCGGAGCCGCCGACGGTGACCGTCCCGTCTCCGATCTCCACCGGGACGTCGAGCGCGCGCAGGTCCAGCAGGACGCCGCCCGGCGCGTCCGCGATGTCGTTGAAGCAGTGGCGGCTGCCCAGGGCCTTGACGCGTGCCGCGCCCGCGACAGCCTCCCGCACTTCGTCCACCGTGTGCGGAGTCAGCACCGAGTCCGCGGTGTAGGCGTGGTTCCCGGCCCAGTTCGACTCGCCCACGCAATGTGTCCTTCCACCGTGCCGGATCCCCGGCTCCGACCCTACGCGGCCGCGTCCCGCCAGAACTCGCGCATCCACTCCGGCGGCACCGGGTTGTCCTCGCCGACCTGGGTCAGCAGCACGGCGACCGTGCCGGTGGCGGGCACGACGTGGGCGGTGGTGCCGGTGCCGCCGACCCAGCCGTAGCGGCCGGGGACGGTCCACGGCTCGACGGCGGCGATGTCGACGGCGCCGCCCATCCCCCAGCCCTGGCCCTCCAGGAACAGCGCGCCGATCTCGCGCTGCGCGGCGGTGGTGTGGTCGGTCGTCATCAGCCTGACCGACTCGGGGCTGAGCACGCGCCCGCCGTCGTGGGCGGCACCCTCGGCGAGGAGCATCCGGCCGAAGGTCACCCAGTCTCCCGCCGTCCCGGCCAGGCCGCCGTTGCCGAGCGGCAGCGCCGGCATCGTGCTCCACTGGCCGTCCGGGGCGTCGGCGAGCACCAGCCCGTCCGGGGTCTTCTTGTAGAAGCCGGTGAACCGGTCCCGCCGGTCGGGCCCGACGACGAACCCGGTGTCGGCCATGCCCAGCGGCGCGAAGATCCGCTCCTCGAGGAACTCCGGCAGCGACCGGCCGGCCGCGCGGCCGGCGAGCACGCCCTGAATCGTGGAGCAGGTGTCGTACAACCACGATTCACCCGGCTGGAAGGCGAGCGGCACCTCGGCCAGCCGCGCGAGCCAGACGTCCGCCGGCGGGAAGCTCTGCACTTCGCGGCCGTCGCCCTGCACGGGGAACAGCGCCTGCACCGCCGGCAGCGTGAAGTCCGCGGCGAACCCCCAGCCGGCCTGGCCGGTGAGCACGTCGAAGACGGTGATCGGCCGCTTCGCCGGGACGACGTCGCCGACCGGGCTCGCCGGGGTGCGCACCACCTTCGGGTCCGCCAGCTCGGGCAGCCACCGGCCGATCGGGTCGTCGAGGGCGAGCCGGCCGTCGTCCACCAGGGCCAGGACCGCCGCGGCGGTGATCGGCTTGGTGATGGAGGCGAGGCGGAAGAGCGTGTCTTCGGCCATCGGCCTGCTGCCTTCGACGTCGACCGAGCCGACGGTCACGACCTCGGGGCGCCCGGCCCGGTCCACGATGGCCACCGCGCCGGGCAGCGTGCCGTCGTCGACGTGCCGTCGCAGGTTTTCACGCAGGCTCATGATCTCCGACGATAGTCAGCGCGCCGGGATGATCGCCTGGTGGGTGCCGCCGAGGCCGTGCGGGCTGAGCAGCCTGCCCATCCGCTTCGGCATCCGCAGCGTGATCGCGCGGTCGAGGACGCGGGCGCCCGGGGCGGCGGCCGCCAGCCGGGTCTCGTAGGCCGTGCAGCCGGCCGGTTCCCGCAGCCACGCCGACACCACCAGGTTGCCCTCGCCCACCACCGCGGCCGAGAGCCGCGTCTCCGGCAGGTGCGCGATCGCCGTGCCGGCGCGGTCCAGGTCGTCCGCGGCGACGTCGAGGCGGTAGCCCGCGATCACCGGCCAGCCCGCCGGGACGTGCGCGAGGTCGCAGCGGAAGTCGAGCTCGTGGTTGCGCAGCATCCGCGCGAGCGTGCGGCGCACCGCCGACTCGCTCATCCGGCAGTCGCGGGCCAGCTCGGCGTAGCTGCGCCGGCCGTCCTCCCCGAGGGACTCGACCAGCGCGCGCAGGTCCCGGTCGTCCCACTGCTGCGGGACGACCAGCCGGGCCTGCACCGCCGTCTCGTCGAGCGCCGCGCGCTGTTCCGGGGCCAGCGCGTTCACCAGCCAGCCGCTGCCCTCGCGGTAGACGCGCGTGGCGACGGCGAACCGGACCTCGCGCACCCCGGGCAGGGCCCCGAGGCGGCCGGTGACCAGCCCGTCCAGCGCGTCCAGGTCCCGGGCGGCCAGGGACAGGAACAGCGAGAACCGGCTGGTCGTGCGCTCGACGCTGAACACCGACGGCCAGCCGCACAGCTCCCGCGTCAGCTCGGTCAGCGCGTCCGGGCGGCACGCGAGATCGACGTAGCCGACCGTGGTCGTCGGGGCCGTGGCGTACGCGGTCAGCCACGCCAGCCCGGCCGCCTGCAGCCGGTCCCAGCGGCGCGCGGCCGTCGTCGCGTCGGTGCCGACGGCCGCGGCGATCCGCGTCCACGGCGCCCGCGGGTCGCGCTGCAGCGCCTCGACCAGCGCGAGGTCCGAGCCGCTCGGTCGCGCCGGTTCCGGCTGAGCGGCCGGGGAAACGGGCATGGCGCATTCTGACCTGATCATGATCACCTGCCAAGGGCCGCCGGACGCGCCGGCGGCCCCTCGCCGTCTACCGCCGGCGCAGCCGCGGCACCACGACCGCGCCCGCCACCAGCACGAGGACCCCGCCGAGCAGGAACGGCAGCACCGGCACGTCCCCGGGGTCCGCGGCCGGGACCGCGCGCTCGCGGCCGCCGTAGCCGCCGCCCGCGCCGTCGCGGTCGTAGGCCGAGCCCGGCAGCTTGTCCGCGTACCGCTGGTGCAGCGCCGCGCGGTAGTCGCGCACGCTCAGCTCGGCGCCGGCGGAGAGGCCGGTGACCGAGCCGTCCAGCACCGTCACGGCGTCGCCGTGCACCGCGTACCAGGCGTTGACCTGCGGTTCGTGCAGGAGGTAGCCCCCGGCCGCGGCCTCGGCGTACTTCCGCTCGTAGTCACCGGACGCGACGTTGACGACGGTCCAGGCCGCGCCCTGCCGCTCGGCCCAGACCGTCGCCGTGGTGCCGTCGCCGGTCCGCGCCGGCACCGCGACGTAGGCGAGCGCGGCCGGGACCTCCGAGGTCCCGGCGACGAACGCCGCCGTCGGCTCGTAGACCGCGACCTGGGTGCGCGGGTCGGCGTTCGCCGACTGCGCCGCGGCCGCCGCGTGCGCGCCGGGGAACTTCGTCGTCGCGAGCCGCTCGAGGGTCGACCGGCCGCCGGTCACCTGCCCGATCGCGGCGGTGTCGGCCGCGGTCGGGGTGCCGGCCGGTCCGGTGGCCGCGCCGGCGGCACCGGCGGTGGTGAGCATCGCGGCGCCGGCCAGCACGGCCGCGCCCAGCGCTTTCTTCAGCACGCTCATCCCTCGATCCCGTACAGCGTGTGCGTCCACTGGAACTGGTTGTTCGAGCGGTAGGTGTCGTAGTTCATGGAGTTGTAGCGGCTGTTGTCCGGCCACGGATCGCCGTAGTCCACCCGGGTCGCGCCGCTGGAGTTGTCGTACCCGTAGAGGACGTGCATGTGGCCGCCGCCGGAGCGCCAGCCGATCCGGGTGCCGATCGGCCGGCCCGCGTCGATCTGGTTCTTGATGGTGGTGAAGGAAAGGACCTGCCCGTTCGAGTTGTACGACCCGACGTTGGCGAAACCCAGTGAGCGGAACACCCGCTGCTGGTCGGACAGGTAGCCCTGGTTGTTCGCGCAGTCACTGCCGGATTCGTTGTGGGCGATCTGGCAGAACCGCGTCTGGGAAAGCGAAAATCCCCAGTAGTCGGCGATCGTGGTGCCGCTGGCGTCCCAGCACCACTGGTCCTTCTGCTGGGCCTGCATGCTGATGCCGAGATCGGTCCGCGCGGCCGCCGCGACCGCGGGCGCCTGCAGGGCGACGACGGCGGCCGCGGCGGCCGATACCGCCGCGAGTCCACGTAGGACTCCTGAAGTGGTTTTCACGAAGTGGTCCTCCAGCCGGTGACGATGCGACGTGGTGGCCCGGAATACTCCGCGCAGCGCCGTCGGACCGGTACCTACTAAGGGAGGATCACATTGGGAGGGAACGGTTTCCGGCGGATCCCGGCATTTCCCGGGTGCCGGATTCCGGCATCGGCTCCGGCCCGCCGGACGGATTCCGGCGGGCCGGGCCGGGGTCAGCCGACCGTCGTGGTGCCGAGGGTGGCGTCCTGGTCCGGCGGGTCGAGCGTCAGGTCGACGTCGAACTCGCCGAGGCCGCTGTCGGTGACGACATGGGTGGTCGCCGCGGAGTCGACGCTGCTGGTCGCCTCCCCCGCCGGGGTGCCGGCCGGGACGGTGAAGTCGACCTGGCCCGAGGCGGTGAACTTCAGGCTGCCTTCGGCGGGGACGGGCGTCTCCGGGATCGGCAGCTCGATCGGGATGACCACGGACTGGCCGCCGATCGCGACGTTCACCCGGGACTTGATGGTGCCGGAGATCTTGGTGGCACCGACCAGGCGCAGGCCGTCGCCGGCGGCCTGACCGGCGTCGACGGCGAGGCTGAACGGCACCGAAACCGGCGTGCCGGCGGTGGCGGTCGCGGGGATGTCCGCCGTGACCACCACGGTGACCTGCTGGTCGCCGATCAGCGGGAAGCCGCCTTGGTAGGTGAGCGATTTCTCGGCCGCCGCGGCCGGTGCGGCCGACAGCACGGCCACCGCGCCCGCGAGCAGCGTGGCCAGCCCGATCTTCAGGAACCGCTTTTTCCGCACGAGGGTTTCCGTCATGTCTGGTCCTTTCGTCGTCGAACGGCCTTTCGGATGCTAGGGGGAAACTTCCCAACCGGCCAATGCGCTTTTCCGTGGGCCGGGAATTTGTCATCCGCCGTTGCG
This sequence comes from Amycolatopsis sp. NPDC051061, assembly GCF_040682935.1. Lineage (NCBI taxonomy): Bacteria > Bacillati > Actinomycetota > Actinomycetes > Pseudonocardiales > Pseudonocardiaceae > Amycolatopsis > Amycolatopsis sp. NPDC051061. The sequence goes on along the minus strand of NZ_JBFBBZ010000070.1, from coordinate 17,474 downwards.
TGATGGTCATTGTTTTTATGAGGTGCGCTTTCGCGCGTGACAATTTTCGGCTCGCGGGCACTCACGCGCGTCAGCACCGCGAGAGCGCGGGTGTAGTGGCGGTGTAGGAGCCGCGCGCAGGGTCGTCCCGGTCGGAACCCGTCCACTGAGGGAGACACCATGCGCAGCATCTACCCGGCAGCGGCGCTCTCGGCCGCCCTGCTCTTCGGCGGCGCGACCGTCGCTTCGGCCGCCACCGCGCCCACCGACGTCTACGCGGAGGTGACGGCCGCCGACATCGCCGACCCGGGCGCGGTGATCGTCGACTCACCGGCCGAACTGGCCGCGGCCAGGACCGCAGCACAGGCGATTGCGTGGTATTCGAGCCGCAACGGCAGCACGGCCTACCAGGGCTACTGCGAAAAGGCAGCCCGCCTTTCGTGGAACCGCACGACCCACCACGCGAGCGCGATCGAGCACTGGCGGTCCTCGGACGGCGCCCGCCACACGACGGGCACCCCGCCGAGGGGCGCGTTCGTGTTCTGGAACATTTCGGCCTACGGCCACGTGGGCATCGCGGACGGCAGCGGCGGCGTGTGGGCGACGAGCGTGAACGGCGCGATCGGCCACGCGAAGCAGAGCTACTTCGGCAGCTACCTGGGCTGGAAGCCGGGCAACAGCAACTGAGCACCGCCTCCGGCTTGGTGAATGACTCATTTCTGTTCCCTGACGACAGGAATGAGTCATTTCCGGAGTCAAGCGCGGGCGCAGGTTCGTCGCCGCCGAACCTGCTCCAGCAGCTCCAAACCTGTCGTTTCCCCTTGCCGGTTACCGGTTTCGCGAAACACCCGCAACGCGCGGTCGCACACCCCGCGCGCCTGCACCGGCTCGCCCGTCGCCAGCAGCGTCTGCCCGATCCCCAGCAACGCATACGCGCCGCACCGCTCGTCGTCCAGGTCCTCGAGGATGCTCGACGCCAGCCGCAGGCACGTCAACGACTCCGGCAGTTCCCCCCGGTCGCGGTGCAGCGTTCCCAGCTCCGTGAGGACCTTCGCCTCGCGGTGCGGGTCGTCGATCTCCCGCGCCAGCTCACGAGCCCGACGCAGCCACGAACCCGCCTCCGCGAACGAACCCGTCAACGCGTACGTCGTGCCCAAGGAGTTCCGCACCTGCGCGACGCCCCGGCGGTCACCGGCTCGCTCCAGCCCCGCCAATGCCCGACGGTAGAAGCCGAGCGCTTCCCGGGGCCGGTCGCGGACCCGCGCCACCGTCCCGAGACCCGCCACCGCGAGCGCCTCGCCACGGACGTCGCCGAGCGAGGCGAACAGCGACGCCGATCGCTCCATGTCGTGCACCGCCGCCGCGTACTCGTCGTGGTACAGGCGGACCTGGCCGAGTCCTCGGTACAGAACCGCCGCTCCCGCAGCGTTTCCCGCCGCTTCGACCGCGGCCAGCGCCGTCAGGTGGCTGCGGCGCCAGTCGTCGTACGCGCCGCGCAGGTCGTAAAACGGGACCGCGGTCGCCGTCAGCTGCCAGGCCAGCTCGTCCAGGCCCGCGTCCGCGGCCAGCTGGACCGCGGCCGCCAGCAGCTTGCGCTCCGCGGTGAACCAACCCAGCGGGTCGGGCACCAGCCCGGCCGTGGCCACCGGCTCCCCGACGGCCGGCCCGGTCATCGCGCCGAACGCCGGCGGCAGGCTCGCCGCGGCCGTCTTCGCCAGCGCCAGCAACACCGTCAGCACCCGGGCGAGGGTTTCGCGCCGCGAAGGATCCGCCGCCAGGAGCTCCGCCGCGTAACACCGCAGAAGGTCGTGCAGCCGGTAGCGAGGATTCCCACCGGAATCCCGTCCTGCCAAGGAAACGAGGTTCGCGTCGACGAGCACGTCGAGCACCTCGTGGGCGCCGTCGCGGTCCAGCAGCGCGTCGACCACCCAGCTCGGGAAGTCCTGCGCGCCCAGCACCGCCGAGCGGCAGAACGCCGTCCGCGCGTCCGCCGGCAGCTGCCGCAGGCTCAGCTCGAAGCTCGGCCGGACGCCGAGGGCGCCGACGCGCAGCTCGCTCAGCCGGCTCGACTCGTCGGCCAGCCGGTCGTGCAGCGTCCGCAGGCTCCACGCCTGCCGCCCGGCCAGCCGCGCGCCGGCGATCCTGATCGCCAACGGCAGGTAGCCGCAGCAGCGGACGATCGCCGCCGCCTCGGCCGGCTCGCCGACGACCCGGTCGACGCCCGCGATCCCGGCCAGCAGCCGCGAAGCCTCGTGCTCGCCGAACACCGTCAGCTCGACGTGCTTCGCGCCCGCCAGCTCCGGCAGCCGTCCACGGGTCGTCACCAGCACCGCGCACCCGGCGTCCCCGGGCAGCAGCGGGCGGACCTGCGCGGCGGTCGCGGCGTCGTCGAGCACCAGCAGCACCCGCCGCCCGGCCAGCCGCGAGCGGAACAGCGCGGCCCGCTGCCCGAGCCCGGCGGGGACGGTGTTCCCGGTGACGCCCAATGCGTGCAGGAAGTCGGCGAGCACCTCCGCCGAGGCGCGCGGCGCGCCCGTGCCGGCGAGGTCGACGTACAGCTGCCCGTCGGGGAACCGGTCCGCGAGGCGGTGGGCGACGTGCATGGCCAGCGCCGTCTTGCCGGTCCCCGGCGCGCCGGTCAGGACGACCGGCGCCGGGCCCAGCGCGGTTTCCAGCTCCCGGACGTAGTCCTCGCGGCCGGTGAAGTCGGGCAGGTCCGCGGGAAGCTGCCGCAGCGGCGGCGCCACCGACGGCGCCGCGACCGGCTCGCCCGCGAGGATCGCCGCCTGCACGGCCCGCAGCTCCGGCCCGGGTTCGACGCCCAGCTCGGTGACCAGCCGCTCCCGCGCCGTCGAATACGCCTGCAGCGCCTCGGCCCGCCGTCCCGCGCCGGTGAGCGCCAGCAGGTACTGCTGCCAGAGCCGTTCCCGGTAGGGGTGTTCGGCCAGCCGCACGGCGAGCTCGGCGATCGCCGGGTCGTGCCGCCCCAGCCGCACCTGCAGCGAAAGCCGTTCCTCGACGGCGGCCAGCCGGTTCTCGACGAGCCGCCCGAGTTCGGCGTCCCACGCCGGCGCGGTCGGCAGGTCCTCCAGGGGATCCCCGCGCCACAACGACTCCGCCTCGGCGAGCAGCTTCAACGCCGTCTCGGGCGCGGCCGCCCGCCCGGCGTCGGCGACGAGCCGGGCGAACCGGTGCGCGTCGACGGCGCCGGGGTCGACGACGAGCGAGTAACCCGGGTCGTGGCTGCGCAGGACCGGCCCCTCCGGCAGCAGCCGGCGCAGCCGCCACACGTAGGTCTGCAGGTTGGCGGTGGCCGACGTCGGCGGGCCGCTCGGCCAGATCGTGTCGACCAGTTGCCCGGGCGCGACCGTCCGGTTCGCGTTGAGCAGCAGGTGGGCCAGCAGGACCCGCTGCTTCGCCCCGCCGAGCGGCACCGGCCGCCCGCCCGCCGTCACGATCAGCGGTCCGAGCAGGTGAAACCGCACTTCAGGACTCATCGAGCACCCCGTTCCCGCGGCCGCCCCCAGGCGGAACCAAGCAGCGGGACTGTAGCCGGACGCCCCCGCGGCCCGTGCGGAAATCACGGACATCCGAGACAGCGAGCCAAAACATGTCACCCTTTGCCCCGGGTTGGCCATGATCTTGCTGCGCCGGACGGCCCACGACGAAAGTCGCGTTTTGGATCAACCGACTATCGGCGGGTTCCGGAGATTCACCCACAACGGTGACGGTAGGTGCGTCCTTCACTACTCGTCACCGCGAGACCCCGGTCCGCGGCAGGAGGTTGATCCTAAGTGCGTATCGCGCGAACCGGCGTAGTCGTCTCCGGTGTTTTGCTCTCGGCACTCGCGGCCGCCGCGCCGTCCCTGGCCGCCCAGCCAGCCATCATCGACGGCAGCAATGCCGACTCGCTCCACTCGGCGGCCCGGATGTTCGCCGGTGGCCAGGAGATCTGCTCGGCGACGATCATCGCGCCCGACTGGATCCTCACCGCCCGCCACTGCACGCAGGGTGCCGACGGCCGGCCGATCAGCTTCCACGTCGGCGACCTCGACCAGACGAAGGGCACCGCGGTCAACGCCACCTCGGTGCACGAGGCGCCGGACTCGGACCTCGCGCTGGTGCAGATCGACCAGCAGGTGCAGACGGAGTACGCGCCGCTGGGCAGCGAGGGCGACGTCAACGTCGGCGACCAGGCCGAGGTCTACGGCTGGGGCGCGACCTGCACCGACAAGCCCGAGATCGAGTGCCAGTCGCAGCTGCTGAAGGTCGCGAAGGTCAGCGTCAGCTCGATCGACTGCCCGGACGGCGCGGCCGGCGTCTCGGTGTGCGCGAACCGCGGCGACGGCATCACCGCGGGCGGCGACTCGGGCGGCCCGATGTACGCCAACGGGAAGCAGGTCGGCGTCGCCTCGACGAGCGACCGCCAGTCGTACACCGCCTACATCAACATCACGAAGTACCGCGACTGGATTTCCGCCACCGCGGGCGTCTGAGCCTTCCGCGAGCAGCCCCCGGGGAACCGGGGGCTTGCCTCGCCGACGAGAGTGAGTGTACAGTCACTCACATGACCAAGCGCGGTGCCACCCTCTCCACCTCCGACGCCCGGCGGGACGTCGTCGTCGACGCCGCCATCGCCGTGTTCGCCCGGAGCGGGTACCACAGCACGCCGATCAGTGCCGTGGCCGCGAGGGCCGACATCTCCCCCGCCTACGTCTTCAAGTTGTTCCCCGGCAAGGTTTCCCTCTTCGTCGCCGCGCTCGACCGGTGTTACGAGCTCGTCGCCCACGCCTTGTCGAACGGGGCCGCCCGCGCCGAAAACACCGACCCCGAGAAGATCCTCTACGAGATGGGCGGCGCGTACGCCGAGCTGATCGCCGACCGGAACCTGCTCATGCTGCAGGTGCACGCCCAGTCGGCCGCCGACACGCCCGAGATCGCCGACGCCGTGCGCCGCGGCCTGGCCAAGGTCACCGACCTGGCCCGCGACCGGTCCGGCGCGCCGGACGACCAGGTCCAGCGGTTCATCGCCTACGGCCAGCTCTGCCACCTCATCGCCACCCTCGACCTCGACGAGCGGGCCGGCGAGTGGGCCGCGGTGCTCTCCGCCGGCATCCGCCACCCCGGCAAAAAGTGATCCCCGCCGGCACATCTTTTCGCACGCCCATCGAGTGATTGACCAGTCACTCACATCCTCGGAAGGACAGCACCATGACCACCACCACCGAAATCGTCCTCCCCGGCCTCGTCGAGCCGGACGGCCTGCGCGTCGAGCACCGCGAGCTGCCACGGCCCGGCGCCGGCGAAGCCCTCGTCCGCGTCGAGGCGAGCGGGATCTCGTTCGCCGAACAGCAGATGCGCCGCGGGAAGTACTACGACCAGCCGCCGTTCCCGTTCGTACCCGGGTACGACGTCGTCGGCACGGTCCTCGAAGCCGAAGACCCCGCGCTCGTCGGCCGCCGCGTGGCCGCCATGACCAAGATCGGCGGGTGGAGCAGCCACCTCGTCGTCCCCGCCGCCGACCTGGTGCCCGTGCCCGACGCGCTGGACGCCGCCGACGCCGAGACGTTCGTGGTCAACGGCATCACGGCGTACCAGATGCTGCACCGGATCGCGCGGGTGCCGGCCGGCGGCACGATCCTGGTCCACGGCGCGAGCGGCGGCGTCGGCACGACACTCGTGCAGCTGGCCCGAGCCGCCGGGATCACGGTGATCGGCACGGCCTCGGCCCGCAACCTCGACGTCGTCACCGCGCTCGGCGCGACCGCCGTCGACTACCGCGGCGACGTCCCGGCCCGGGTCCGCGAACTGGCACCCCAGGGTGTCGACGCCGTCTTCGACCACGTCGGCGGACCCGGCATCGTCGACTCGTTCCGGCTGCTCGCCTCCGGCGGCACGCTGGTCGCTTACGGCAGCGCGTCCACGAAGGACACCGGCGGCAACCCGAAGCCGGCCGTGCTCAAGCTGGTCGCCCGGCTGCTGTGGTGGAACGCGCTCCCGAACCGCCGCCGGACGCACTTCTACAACGTCTGGGGCGGCAAGCGGAACCTCACCCGGTTCCGCGCGCGCCTGGCCGAAGATCTCACCGCCGTCTTCGACCTGGCCGCGAAGGGACAGCTCGAGGCGCAGGTCGCGGCGCGGATCCCGCTGACCGAAGCCGCGAAGGCGTTGACCCTGGCCGAATCCGGCACCGTCACCGGCAAGGTCGTGCTCGTCCCCTGAAGACACCGAAGGCCACCACGATCTCGCGTGGTGGCCTTCGGGACTGCGGAATCAGTCCGTGCCGAACTCCATCGCGGCGCTGTCGAGCAGCTCGACGTCGTCGGTCTTGCCGCGCGAGGCGATCACCTGGGCGCCGCCCTCGGGCATCGCGCCGATCAGCCCGGTCGAGGCCGCCTGGGCCGCGCCGATCAGCTTCGGGTGCGAGTTCCCGCCGACCATGCCGATGCTCGCGTACTGCTCGAGCTTGGCCCGCGAGTCCGCGATGTCGAGGTTGCGCATGGTCAGCTGGCCGATCCGGTCGACCGGGCCGAACGCCGAGTCCTCGGTCCGCTCCATCGACAGCTTGTCCGGGTGGTAGCTGAACGCCGGCCCGGTCGTGTCCAGGATGGAGTAGTCCTCACCGCGGCGCAGGCGCAGCGTCACCTCGCCGGTGACCGCGGTGCCGACCCAGCGCTGCAGGGACTCGCGCAGCATCATCGCCTGCGGGTCCAGCCAGCGGCCTTCGTACATCAGCCTGCCGAGCTGCCGCCCGTGGTTGTGGTAGCTGGCGAGGGTGTCCTCGTTGTGGATGGCGTTGACGAGCCGCTCGTAGGACGCGTGCAGCAGGGCCATGCCGGGCGCCTCGTAGATGCCACGGCTCTTGGCCTCGATGATCCGGTTCTCGATCTGGTCGGACATGCCCAGGCCGTGGCGGCCGCCGATGGCGTTGGCCTCCAGCACCAGGTCGACGGCGGAGGCGAACTCCTTGCCGTTGATCGTCACCGGCCGGCCCTGCTCGAAACCGATCGTGACGTCCTCGGGGGCGATCTCCACGTCGGCGTCCCAGAACGCCACACCCATGATGGGCTTGACGATCTCGATGCCGGTGTCCAGGTGCTCCAGCGACTTGGCCTCGTGGGTGGCGCCCCAGATGTTGGCGTCGGTCGAGTAGGCCTTCTCGGTGCTGTCGCGGTAGGGCAGGTCGTGGGCCAGCAGCCACTCCGACATCTCCTTGCGGCCACCGAGCTCGGTGACGAAGTCCGCGTCGAGCCACGGCTTGTAGACGCGCAGGGAGGGGTTGGCCAGCAGGCCGTAGCGGTAGAACCGCTCGATGTCGTTGCCCTTGTAGGTCGAGCCGTCGCCCCAGATCTGGACGTCGTCCTCGAGCATGGCGCGCACCAGCAGCGTGCCGGTGACCGCGCGGCCGAGCGGGGTGGTGTTGAAGTAGCTGCGGCCGCCGGTGCGGATGTGGAACGCGCCGCAGGTCAGCGCCGCGAGCCCCTCCTCGACGAGGGCCTCCTTGCAGTCGACCAGCCGCGCGATCTCGGCGCCGTACTGCCCGGCCCGGCCGGGCACCGACTCGATGTCGGGTTCGTCGTACTGGCCGATGTCGGCGGTGTAGGTGCAGGGGACCGCGCCTTTGTCGCGCATCCACGCGACCGCTACGGAAGTGTCGAGGCCACCGGAGAAGGCGATACCGACACGCTCGCCGACGGGCAGGGAAGTGAGCACCTTGGACATGCGAATGATTATGCACGCCTATGCATCATCGTGCAATCCGGGGTGCTCCGGCTCACGCAAATGCCGTTGACGTGCGTGGTTCGGTGGAGCCATGCCGATGCACGCCGACGAGCACGTCATCGACCCCGCGCTGGTCAGGCGGCTGCTGCGGGCCCAGTACCCGAGGTGGGCGGACCTCCCGATCACTCCCCTGGCTTCCGGCGGGACGGTCAATGCCGTGTACCGCCTGGGTGACGACCTCACGGTCCGGCTCCCCCTCACCGCGGGCGGCGCCGGGGACGTGGCCAAGGAGCACCGCGTCCTCACCGCACTCCCGCAGCTCCCGGTGCCGGTGCCGGCCGTCGTCGCGATCGGCGAGCCCGCCGAAGGCTACCCGTGGCCGTGGGCGGTGCACCGCTGGCTTGACGGCGAACCCGCGCTCGAAGGCCGGGCCGCACCGGCGCGTGAACTGGCGAAGTTCGTTCTCGCGCTGCGGGCGCGCTCCGCGGACGGTCCCCCGGCCTACCGCGGAAAGCCCTTGGCCCCGGTCGACCGGGCCACTCGCCGGGCGATCGACCAGCTGAGCCGCACCGATGAGCCGTTCGACGCGGACGCGGCCCTCGCGGTCTGGACCGAAGCCCTCGAAGCTCCACAGTGGACCGGGCCGCCCTGCTGGGTCCACTCCGACCTGATGCCGAGCAACCTGCTGCTGCGCGACGGCCGCCTGACCGGCGTCCTCGACTGGGCCACCGCGGGCGTCGGCGACCCGGCGTGCGACCTGATCCCGGCGTGGAACCTGCTGACGGCGGCCACGCGCCAGGTCTTCCGCGACGCCGTCGGCGCCGACGAAGCGACCTGGACACGCGGCCGCGGCTGGGCACTCGCCATGGCCGTGATCCAGCTGCCGTACTACCGGCACACGAATCCGGTCATCTCCGCCAACGCCCGCTACGTCCTCGGTCAGCTCAGTTGCCGACCGGTTCCCCGAAGCGCCACAGCACCGCGTGCGAGTTCCGGCCGGGCACGGAACAAGAACCCGTGACCTCCCAGTCGTTCAACCCGTACCCGTGGCAGGAGGCGTTCTCGACGGGCGGCGGCGGAAGCACCGAGACCTGCCCGGCGGTGTCCCAGACGACGGAGGTAGTCCAGTCGGTTTCGCCGAGCACGACGCCCGTCCGGCTGACGGCCGTGAACCGGCTCGGCACCCCGTTCGGCGTCGGGAGCACGGTGAGCCGGCCCGCCGGGTCCCAGCGCGCCACCCGCGTCTGCCGGTCCTTGCCGGTCACCTCGCCGATGATCGTCCCGCCGGCGGTGATCGCCAGCGCCGAGCTGGACTCCCAGGTGGTGTCGAGCACCGTGAGGTGTCCCGCCGGGCCCCATTTCGCCGCGTGAGAGCCGCTCCTGCCGACCACGGTGCCGGCGTCGTCGAGGTCGGACAAGGTGCCCGCGCCGGTCAGCTCGACGAGGTTGCCCGCCGGGTCCCAGTACCGGGCTTGGTCGCCGTACCAGCCGATCACCGCGCCCGCCTCGTTCATCGCCCGGACCCGGCCGAAGCCGAGTTCGGTGACGGTGCCGTCGGTCTCCCACCGCACGGCCGTGTCCGGCCCGGGCGCGCCGTAGGCGAATCCGGCGATCACCCCGCGGTCGTTGATCGCGGCTGCCTCCGTCGACGGGTGGTACGGGAATCCGGGCAGCAGCGGCAGTTCCACCGGGACGCCCGAAGCGTCCCAGCGCGTGGCCCGGCCGACGAGCACGTTGGTCATCGAGTTCCCGATCGCGACCCCGGCCTCGTTGATCGCGACGGCGGTCACCTCGTCGTGGCCGTCCGAGGGCCGCAGATCGGCGACCCGGCCGGCCGCGTCCCACCGCGCCGCGTGCTGGTGGAACGCGGCGTCGTACGCCGTGCCGAACACCGTCCCGTGGTTCGTCACCGCCAGCCCCGAGCTGGTCAGCCCGCCGGGCAGCGTGCCCAGGTCCACCGGTCCGGTCACCTCGTCCGCGCTCGCCGGGACCGCGGCGAGCACCGTCATCGCCGCCGCCAGCGCGCATACACCTCTGAACATCCCCTGCTCCTCCCCGGTCAGGTTGGTTCCGGGGTGTTCACGCGCGGCGGCGGCGATCGGTTGAGTCAGCCCGGCAGGAGCGCCGGGGCCGCGAGCCGGGTCGCGTTCGCGGCCTCGTCGTCCGGCGCCTCCTGCGCCGACCGTTCCGCCTCCACCCGCGCGAGGTAGTTCGCCACCTCGCGCTCCCGCTTGGGCCCGTCCCAGCCCAGCAGCGGGGCGACCAGCCCGGCGACCACCGGGGCCGCGGCGACCCCGCGGTCGCGTTCCTCGATCGAGATGCGCGTCCGCCGGGTCAGGACGTCCTCCAGGTGCAGCGCGCCTTCGTGGGAAACCGCGTACACCGCTTCGACCTTCAGGTACTCCGAGGTGTCCGTGATCGGCTCCCCCAGCTCGGGCCGCTCCTTGATCAGCTCGACGAGGTTCCAGATCCGCGTGCCGTAGCGCTGCAGCAGGTGCTCGACGCGCGGCAGCGGCAACCCCGTCGCCGAAGCGACCGAAAAGCGGTCGGCCCACAGTTCGTGGTACCCCTCGGCGCCGACGACCGGCAGCCGGTCGGTCCACGACGGCGGGGCCGGGCGGCCGAGCTCCTCGACCACGACGTCGACCGCGTCCGCGGCCATCACCCGGTACGTCGTGTACTTGCCGCCGGCCACGATGACCAGGCCCGGCACCGGATGCGCCACCGCGTGCTCCCGCGACAGCTTCGTCGTCGCGGCCGCCTTCGCCGCCAGCAGCGGACGCAGTCCGGCGTAGACGCCTTCGATGTCGTCGTGCGTCACCGGCGTCCGGAGCACGGCGTTGAGGTGCTCCAGCACGTAGTCGACGTCCGCGCGGCTCGCCGCCGGGTGCTCGCGGTCGAGGTCCCACTCGGTGTCGGTGGTGCCGACGATCCAGTGCCGGCCCCACGGGATGACGAACAGCACGCTCTTCTCGGTGCGCAGGATCAGCCCGGTGTCGAGGTCGATCTTCTCCCGCGGCACCACGAGGTGGACGCCCTTCGACGCGCGGACGGTGAACGGCGCGGGGATTCCGGCTGCCTCCGCCATGTCGTCGCTCCACACGCCCGTCGCGGCTACGACGGTCTTGGCGCGCACCTCGATCTCGGCGCCGCTTTCGCGGTCGACGACCTTCGCGCCGACCACCCGCTCGCCGTCACGAAGCAGCGACGTCACGCGAGCCCGCGTCAGAACCGAAGCGCCCTGCTCGGCGGCCGTCCGCGCGATCGTCATCGTGTGGCGGGCGTCGTCGACCTGCGCGTCGTAGTACTGGATCGCGCCGATCAGCGCGTCGTCGGCCAGGCCCGGCGCCACCTTGGCGGCTCCGCGCTTGGACAGGTGCCGGTGCCGGGGCAGCGCCCGGGCGCCGCCGAGCGTGTCGTACAGCGTGACACCGGCGCCGATGTAGCCGCGCTCCCACACCCGGTGCTTGAGCGGCACCAGGAACTTCACCGGCCGCACCAGGTGCGGGGCCAGCTTCTGCAGCAGTAGCCCGCGCTCCTTGAGCGCTTCGCGCACCAGCTTGAAGTCCAGCTGCTCCAGGTAGCGCAGGCCGCCGTGGATCAGCTTGGACGACCGGCTGGACGTGCCGGCGGCGAAGTCGCGGGCCTCGACCAGCGCGACGGACAACCCGCGCGACGCCGCGTCGAGTGCGACACCGGCGCCGGTCACTCCCCCGCCGACGACCAGGACGTCGACCTCTTCGCGGACCAGCTTCCGCAGTGCGTCCGCGCGGTACTGCGGGGAAAGTGCGGTCACGGTGTTCCTCCTCGTCATGTCACGGCCTCATTCCACGTCGACCCAGTCGAGCGTGCGGCCGACGGCCTTCTGCCAGCCCGCGTAGCCCTCGGCGCGCTGCTCGTCCGTCCACGACGGCGTCCAGCGCTTGTCCTCGTTCCAGTTCTGCTCGAGCTCGTCGGTCGACCGCCAGAAGCCGACGGCCAGCCCGGCCGCGTAGGCGGCACCGAGCGCGGTGGTCTCCGCGACGACCGGCTTCGACACCGGCACGCCCAGGATGTCCGCCTGCAGCTGCATGCACAGCTCGTTGGCGGTGACGCCACCGTCCACCCGCAACACGTCGAGGGTGACGCCGGAGTCGTTCTGCATCGCTTCGACGACGTCGCGGGTCTGGTAGCAGATCGCCTCCAGGGTCGCCCGCGCGAGATGAGCGTTGGTCGTGGCGCGGGTGAGCCCGACGATCGCGCCGCGGGCGTCCGAGCGCCAGTACGGCGCGAACAGGCCGGAGAACGCCGGGACGAAGTAGATGCCGCCGTTGTCCTCGACCTGGCGGGCCAGGCTTTCGCTCTGCGACGCGCCACTGATGATGCCGAGCTGGTCGCGCAGCCATTGCACGGCCGACCCGGTGACGGCGATCGAGCCTTCCAGCGCGTAGACGGGCTTGTCGTCGCCGAACTGGTAGCACAGCGTCGTGAGCAGGCCGTGGTTCGAGCGCACCAGCTCGTGGCCGGTGTTGAGCAGCAGGAAGTTGCCGGTGCCGTAGGTGTTCTTGGCCTCGCCGGGCCGGAAGCAGACCTGCCCGACGGTGGCCGCCTGCTGGTCGCCGAGGACGCCGGTGAGCACGACCTCACCGCCGAGCGGGCCGTCCGCGCGGGTGGTGCCGAAGCCGGAGTTCGACGACGGCTTGATCGCCGGCAGCATCCGCTTCGGGACGTTGAAGAACGACAGCAGCTCGTCGTCCCAGTCGAGGGTTTCGAGGTCCATCAGCATGGTGCGCGAGGCGTTGGTCGGGTCGGTCACGTGCACGCCGCCGTCCGGGCCGCCGGTGAGGTTCCAGATGAGCCACGAGTCGGTGGTGCCGAAGAGGGCGTCGCCCCTTTCGGCGTCCTCGCGCACGCCGTCGACGTTTTCGAGGATCCACTGCAGCTTGCCGCCGGAGAAGTACGTCGCGGGCGGGAGGCCGGCCTTGCGGCGGATGACCTCGCCCTGGCCGCCGCGCTCCAGCGCCGAGGCGATCCGGTCGGTGCGGGTGTCCTGCCAGACGATCGCGTTGTAGTAGGGACGGCCGGTGCGGCGGTTCCACACGACGGTGGTCTCGCGCTGGTTGGTGATGCCGAGCGCGGCGAGGTCCCCCGCGGTCAGGTTCGCCTTGGTGAGCGCGGTGGCGATGACCGAGCGGGTGCGTTCCCAGATCTCGGTGGCGTCGTGCTCGACCCAGCCCGGCTTGGGCAGGATCTGCTCGTGCTCGAGCTGGTGGCGGGCGATCTCGTTGCCGCCGTGGTCGAAGATCATGAAGCGGGTGCTGGTGGTGCCCTGGTCGACGGCACCGACGAAGTCCGGCATGGTCGTGCTCCTTCTCAGGCGGCGGTCTCGAAGTCCTTGGCGGGCATGGCGTCCAGGGGTTCCCCGGCGGGCAGGTGGCGCTCGATGAGGAACTTGTAGATCGCGCCGCCGATCACCGCGCCGACGATCGGCGCCACGATCGGGATCCACCAGTAGGGGAAGCCGTACTGGTCGGACCACGCCGTGTCGTAGCCGGTCAGCCAGGAGGCCAGGCGCGGGCCGAAGTCGCGGGCGGGGTTGATGGCGTAGCCGGCGTTGGTGCCCCAGGCCATGCCGATCGCGACGACGAGGAAGCCGACGACGACCGGGGCCAGGTTCGCGCCCGGCGAGGTGTTGCGGAGGTCGGTGATCGCGAAGATCACCAGGACGAGGATCGCGGTGCCGATGATCTGATCGCGGAAGGCGCCCCAGTCACCCACCGGGAGCGTGCCGTTACCCGGAAGCGTGGAGAACACGCCCTGGGTCTTGATGGTGTGGCCGGGGTCCTTGGCGTTGAGCACCTCGGTGTAGTTCCACCGCACGAGCAGGGCGGCGAGGAACGCGCCGGCCGTCTGCGCCAGGGCGTAGGGGGCGACCTTGCGCCAGTCGAAGCCCTTGAACACGGCGAGGGCGACGGTCACGGCCGGGTTCAGGTGCGCGCCGCTGATCCGCGAAGCGACGTAGACACCGAGCGTGACACCGAGGCCCCAGGCCCAGGCGATGCTGTCGTGGTCCCCGATGCCCGCGGCGGCGACCTGCGCCACCACCCCGCACCCGAACAGGATGAGGATCATCGTTCCCACGAACTCGGCGGCCATCTCGCCGGCGAGTCCGTGGGCCTTGAGGTTTCGCACCATTGCTTTCCTCCACAAAGGACCGTTCGTTCCCCCTGGTGGATGAAAGCTAGGTTCGCCGATCGGGACGGTCAACGGACGCCGGTCGGCATTGTCGAACGCGCGAAGACGATGTTCGACATTGTCGAATCGGAGCCGGTCGGGCTAGGGTCGCGGACGTGCCGGGTCCGATCCAGTCCATCGAGCGCGCCGCCGCCATCCTCAAGCTGCTGGCGCGCGGCTCGGGCCGGCTCGGGGTCGGCGAGATCGCCGAGTCCCTCGAACTGGCCAAGGGCACCGCGCACGGCATCCTGCGGACGCTGCAGGGCGTCGGGTTCGTCGAGCAGGACCGCGACACGGGCAAGTACCAGCTCGGGGCCACGCTGCTGCACCTGGGCACGAGCTACCTGGACGTCAACGAGCTGCGCTCGCGGGCGATCAACTGGGCGGACGCGCTGGCCTCACGCAGCGGCGAGGCCGTCCGGATCGGCGCGCCGCTGGAGGGCCGGGTGCTGGTGGTGCACCACGTGTTCCGCCCGGACGACAGCCTGCAGACCCTGGACGTCGGCACCCTGCTGCCGCTGCACGCGACGGCGCTGGGCAAAGTTCTGCTGGCCTACGACACGACGCTGAAGGCGACACCGGAGTCGTACACCCGCCGCACGCTGGTCACCCAGACGGCGATCAAGCGCGCGTGTGCGCAGGTACGCGAGGCGGGCTGGGCGGTGGAGAACGGCGAGATGATCTCGGGCGAGGCGGGGATAGCGGCCCCGATCCGCGGCCACGGCGGCATCGTGGTGGGCGCGATCGGCGTGTTCGGCGCGGTGGAGCGCATCTGCGAACCGGACGGCGGCCCGAGCCCTCGCCTGCTCGGCCACGTCCGCGACGCGGCCCGCGCGGTTTCCCGCGACCTGGGCGCGTCCCGATGGTGAAGGGAGGACCATGGTCCAGCGGTACGTGATGTCCATCGACCAGGGCACCACCTCCACCCGGTGCATCCTGTTCGACGCGCGCGGGCGGCTCGTGTCGGTCGTGCAGCGGGAGCACCAGCAGCACTTCCCGCGCCCCGGCTGGGTCGAACACGACGCGACCGAGATCTGGCGCAACGTCGGCAGGATAGTCCCGCAGGCCTTGGCCGACGCCGGCGCCACCGCGGAGCAGGTCGTCGGTCTCGGGATCGCCAACCAGCGGGAGACCACCGTTCTGTGGGACCGGCACACCGGGAACCCGATCGGGCGCGCGATCGTCTGGCAGGACACCCGCACCGACGCCATGCTCGAACAGCTCGCCCGCGAGCCGGGCGCCGACCGCGTCCGCCAGTTGTGCGGCCTCCCGCTGGCGACGTACTTCTCCGCGCCGCGCGTCCGCTGGCTGCTCGAACGCACGCCCGGCCTGCGCGAACGCGCCGAACGCGGCGACGTCCTCTTCGGCACCATCGAGAGCTGGCTGATCTGGAACCTCACCGGCGGCTCCGACGGCGGCGTGCACATCACCGACGTCACCAACGCCTCGCGCACCATGCTGATGAACCTGCGCACCCTCAACTGGGACGACGAGCTCCTCGACTTCTTCGACGTCCCGCGCGCGATGCTGCCGGAGATCCGGTCGTCGACGGAGGTCTACGGCACGACGTCACGCGTGGTCCCGGGAATCCGGATCGCCGCCGCTCTGGGTGACCAGCAGGCCGCGCTGTTCGGCCAGACGTGC
The DNA here is from genome assembly GCF_040682935.1 of Amycolatopsis sp. NPDC051061. NCBI lineage: Bacteria > Bacillati > Actinomycetota > Actinomycetes > Pseudonocardiales > Pseudonocardiaceae > Amycolatopsis > Amycolatopsis sp. NPDC051061. The sequence goes on along the minus strand of NZ_JBFBBZ010000070.1, from coordinate 1,916 downwards.
TTCGCGCCCGGCGAGGCGAAGTGCACGTACGGCACCGGCAGCTTCCTGCTGCTCAACACCGGCTCGACACCCGTGCTGTCCACCCACGGCATGCTCACCACGGTCGGCTTCAAGATCGGCGACGAGCCGGCGGTGTACGCCCTCGAAGGGTCGATCGCCGTCACCGGGTCGCTGGTGCAGTGGTTCCGCGACGGCCTCGAGCTGATCGGCAGCGCCCCGGAGATCGAGACGCTCGCCCGGACGGTCGAGGACAACGGCGGCTGCTACATCGTGCCCGCGTTCTCCGGGCTGTTCGCGCCGCACTGGCACAGCGAGGCGCGCGGCGTGATCGCCGGGCTGACGTCGTACATCACCAAGGGCCACCTGGCCCGGGCGGTGCTGGAGGCGACCGGCTGGCAGACCCGCGAGGTCGTCGACGCCATGAACGCCGACTCCGGCCTGGCCTTGAAGACGCTCAAGGTCGACGGTGGGATGACCGCCGACAACCTGCTGATGCAGTGCATCGCGGACGTCCTCGACGTACCGGTGGTCCGCCCGATGGTGGCGGAGACGGTGTCGCTCGGCGCGGCGTACGCGGCGGGGCTGTCGGTCGGGTACTGGCCGGATCTGGAGGGGCTGCGGCGCAACTGGCACCGGGCCGGGCAGTGGCTGCCAGCGATGGACCCGGCCCGCCGCGACTCCGAGTACGGCCACTGGCGGCAAGCGGTCGAGCTGACGTTCGGCTGGATGCGGCCGGGCCCGGCCGCCGTCGCGCCCGGCTCCGACCTCGTCGAGGTGCTGCTGGCCGACCACCGCCGGTTCGAGCAGCTGTTCCGGGACCTGCGCAACGCCGAGGCCGACCGCCCGGCCCTGGTCGCGGAGCTGGCGGCCCTGCTGGTCGCCCACGCGACGGCGACCGAGCGGATCGTCCGGCCGGACTCCCCCGGCGTTTCGTTCTCCGACGACCTCCTGACGGTCCTCGAAGCCGACGACTTCGAGAAGGCGTTGCTGCGCTTGGAGAACGTCGTGGACGCGCACGTCCGCGGCGAAGAACGCGGGCTGCTGAACGAGCTGCGCCGCACGATGTCCACTTCGGATCGGACGGGTCTGGGGCGGGCGTTCGTGGCGGAGCGCCGCCGTCAGCTGGGCCTCGACTGCGGCGACGCCGACCACATCCGCGACCTCGGCGACCGCCTGACGCTCTAGAGGTATCCGGGAAAGGGTTGCGCGCCCAGGAAGACCGCGCCCGCGGCGTCGTACATGCCTTCCGTCAGGAAGGCGTGCTGCGGAACCACCGCCGCGTCGCGCAGGTGGCGCTGCAGCGGGTGGTCCGCCTCGATCGCCGACGTGCCGCCCAGCGTGTACGCCGCCCGCACCACGTCGAAGCCGACGCGGGCCGCGTGCGCCGCCGCCAGCCGGAGCAGGCTCACCTGCTCCGATCCGGGCGTTCCCGCCGTGGCGGCTTCCCAGGCTTCCTCGGTGACCTCGTAGAAGAACGCCCGCACCGAACGGAGGTCCGCTTCGGCCTTGGCGAGCGCGATCCGGGCGTACGCGCGGTCGGCGAGCACGGGCCCGCCGGTGAGCCCGGCGCGGCCCGCGCCGAACGCCGTCACGTGGTTCAGCGCCGCCCGGGCGATGCCGAGGTTGACCACCGCGAGCACCTGCGAGGCGTAGGCGAGCGCCGGGTAGCGGTAGAGCGGCTCGTCGATCGTCGCGCCGCCGCCGCGGACGAACGTCCACTCCGCCGGGACGACGACGTCGTCCACCCGCAGGTCATGGCTGCCGGTGCCGCGCATGCCGACCGCGTCCCAGGTGTCGACGACCTCGGCGCGCGCCGCCGTGGGGGGGGGGTGGGCGTTGGGGGGGCCGCGGGGGCGCCAGTGTCAATAGGGCGCGTTCTGGTGGGTTGTGGGGGGGAATTAATACAAAATTATGTG
>NZ_JBFBBZ010000069.1:0-43747 GCF_040682935.1 Amycolatopsis sp. NPDC051061 | reverse complement strand
GGCCTGGCCGGCGACGGCGGCGCGGGCAACGCGCTGAGCGGGCTCGCCGGCGGCGCGGCCGGTGCCGCGGGCGCGGCGGCGGCCAAGGGCGCGATGCCGATGATGCCCATGATGCCGATGGGCATGGGCGGTGGCGGCGACATGGGGTCCGGGCGCCGGATCCCGGCGTGGCTGGTCGAGACGGAGAACGTCTGGGGCCAGTCGGCCCCGGTCGCGCCGCCGGTGATCGGCGAAGAGCCGGAAGCGTACTGAACCACTCTGACTCACTCTGAGAACGGAGGCGGGCCGTGACGGCTGCCGGCTATCGCGTCGCCCCGGCCCGCCTCGACACGGTCGCGGGCGAGTTCGGCACGCGGGCGGACACGCTTTCCTCGGCGCAGTCCGCGGTGGCGGGCGAGAAGGTCCCGGCCGCCGCGTTCGGCCGGGTCAGCGAGTCCGCCGCCGCGGCCAAGACGTTCGAGAAGACGATGACGGAGCTGGGTTCGAAGCTCGGCGAGCACGTCACGCGTCTCCGTAAGCTCCAAAGTGGACTGACCGAGTCGGCGGCCGGGTGCCGGCGGGCCGACACGCAGGTCGCCGCGATGTACCGGGCCCTCCTGCCCGAGGATCCCCTGCCGGCCGCCGGAAACCCCGCCGGGATCGGCGGTTCGGCCGACACCGGCGCGTGGGCGCGGGCGATCGAGCAGAACCGTGCGAAGGTCACCGACGCGCTGACCGCCGAGCGCTCGAAGCTCGCGGGGCTCACCGACGCCGACGAGATCGCGCGGTCGCAGTCGCGGATCAAGCTGTACGAAGACATCCTCGCGAACAACCGGCAGATCCTGAAGTTCGACCCGTCGGGCAACGGCCGGATCGCCGAGCTCGTCGGGCACATCGAGCCGGGGACGCGCAACGTCGGGCTGTTCGTCCCCGGCGTCAACACGCAGATGTCCAACTTCGACGCCTACGCCGGGCTCGGGCGCAGCCTGGTGGCCGCGGACCCGACCGGGCGCACGGCGATGGTCGTCTGGGCCGACGGCGTCTTCCCGCAGAACCCGGTGGTGCAGGGCCCGGACGCGAGCTACGCGCAGACGATGGCCCCCGGCCTCAAAAACTTCACCGACGACCTGCGCGGCGAGATCTCCAGCCACGCCGGCTCCGACGTCACGCTGACGGCGATCGGGCACAGCTACGGCGGCGCGACGGTCGGGCTGGCCGAGACGCAGGGCCTCGACGTCGACCGCGTCCTGCACGTCGAGTCGGCGGGCATGGGCCACGGCGTCTGGTCGCCGTCGGACCTGCCGGCGAGCCAGGCGGGCGTCCAGCGGTTCTCGATGACCGCGCCGCTCGACCCGATCGAGGTCGCGCAGGGCAACGCGTGGGGCCTGGAGTGGACCGGCATCGGGCACGGCGCGGACCCGGACACGTTCCCGGGCGTCACGGAGCTGGAGACCGGGCGGGACGCTTCGGGCGATCAGCTGTGGGGCCTGTCCTCGCACAGTGACGTGCTGAAGCCGGGTTCGGAGTCGTGGACGAACGTGTACCGGGTGATCACCGGCGGACCGACCTTGGCGAACGGCACCTTCGACCCGGATGGCATCCTCGAGAACGGCGTCGAGTTCCTCAACGACGGGGGTGTGCTGTGATGAGCCCCGAACTGGACCGCTTGGCGGCCGAGCTGACGGACGTGATCGACGGCGTCGCGGCGGTGTTCGGCCCGTCGGCGGACCCGACGGTGAACGGCGAGCTGGACTGCGACCCGACGAGCCCCGGCAACCTCTTCTGCTGGCAGTACGGCGTCCGGCTCGAACAGCCGGACGAGCCGGAACGCCACCTCACCGAGCTCGTCCCCACCTTGGAACAGCGCGGCTGGCAGGCCCACGACCGCAGCACCCCGCGCGAACTGATCGCGAGGTTCAGCCGCGAGGGCGCGGACTTCACGATCCACGTCGCCCGGGCCGGCCACGCGGTGGCGATCATCGGCTCGACCCGCCCGGTCCCCGCCTGACCGTGATGCCCCTTCAATCACGCGAGATCGCTCTCTGATCACGCGAGTTCCGCCTTCAATCACACGAGTTCCGGCGAACCGACCCTCCAGGTACGCGAGTCGTCCCTCCAGGTACGCGAGTTCGCCGTTCCGGTACACCGAACTCACGTGATCAGGGACGTGACTCGCGTGATTGAGCGCGTAACTCGCGTGATTGAGCGGGTATCTCGCGTGATTGAACGGGCATCACGGCGTGAAACGGGACGGGCGCCAGTTCCGGCGCCGGGCCCGGCGGACCGCCGCCACCGCCACTCCGGCGGCTGCCGCGAGAGCCACCCCGGCCAGGGCGATCGTGCCCGCGGCGACGTCGGACGACGGACGCGCGGGAGCCGCCGCCGGGACCACCGCCGCGGCCGAAGCCGACGCGGGAACCGCGCCCGGCGGGGCGACGTCGGCCGGCAGGGTCGAGGACACCGCCGCGTACGCGTCCAGCACTCCCCAGCCCAGCCGCGCGTCGTGGCCGCCCGTACCCGGGCGGTGCGCCGTGAGCTCGAGCCGCGTGACGACCTGGTCGCCGGTCAGGTCCGGGTGGTAGGCCCGGACCAGCGCCGCGACGCCGGCGACGTACGCCCCCGCCAGTCCCGGGTCGGTCACCGGCCAGCGGTGCGCCACCGCGCCGCCCGCTCCCGCCGACGTGCTGACCAGCTCCGCCCCCGGCGCCGCGACGCCGACGTAGTCGCCCGCTTCCGTCTGCACCGGCTCGCCCGCGGGGTTCACCGACCCGACCGACAGCACCCCGGGTGTCGCCGTCGGGTACGACCGCGCGCCCTGCTGGGTCGCCGACGCCGCCGAAACCACCACGGCGCCCGAAGATCGCGCCCGCGCGACCGCGCCGGTCAACGCCGGGTTGTCGAACGCCGCGGGCACCGCGATCAAGACGACGCTCGCGTGCCGGTCCACCGCCGTGTCGATCGCCCCGGCCAGCGCACCGGGGTCGCCCCCGCCGCCGTCGGACGCCGACGAGCCCGAGCCTTCCGTGTACCGGATCGGCAGCAGGTGTGCGCCGGGCGCGACGCCGGCGAACGTCGTCGACGAATCCGGTTGTGCGCCGACGATCCCGGCCGCGATCGTGCCGCGGCCGTCGCAGTCCGACCGCTCGGTGCCGGAACCGCCCTCGAGCTGCCCGGGCGCGAACTGCGTGTTCTGCGCGTCGACGCCGGTGCCGATCACGGCGACCAGCTGGCCCTCGCCCCGGGTCAGCGGCCAGAGCCGCGCCGGGTCGACCAGTCGCTGCCCCCACGGGACCTCGCCGGTGTAGGTGCCGGACGGGTTCGCGCACTGCCCCGGCGGCGCCGCCACGGCGGACGCGGGCAAGCCCAGCGCCAGGAGGCCCGCGACCGCGAGCACCGCCGGTATCCGCACCCGAACCCCCGAACCGAAAGACGGTGGCGGAAAAGGACTTCCGCCACCGCCAGTCTACCCGCGAAACCCCCGTCAGCGAAGGTCCATGCCCAGATCCAACGCGGGTGAAGAGTGGGTCAGCCCGCCCACGGACAGATAGTCCACACCGGACTCGGCGTAGGCTTTACCACGGTCGAGGGTGAGCCCACCAGAGGATTCCAGCCGCGTCTTGGGGGAAACCTCGTCGCGGCGCGCCACGGCCTGACGGCACTGCTCCGGCGTGAAGTTGTCCAGCAGCACCTCGTCGGCGGCCGCGGCCAGCGCCTCCTCCAGCTGCGCAAGCGTGTCGACCTCCACCTCGCAGGCCAGTTCCGGCGCGTGCGCGCGGGCCGCGGCCAGTGCCGCGGTCACCGAACCCGCGGCGACGACGTGGTTGTCCTTGATCAGCACCGCGTCGCCCAGCCCGAGCCGGTGGTTGACGCCGCCGCCGCACCGGACCGCGTACTTCTGCAGCAGCCGCAGCCCCGGCAACGTCTTGCGGGAGTCCCGGATCGCGCAGCCGGTACCGTCCACTTCGGACACCCACGCGGCGGTCGCGGTCGCGACGCCGGAGAGGTGGCACAGCAGGTTCAGCGCCGTGCGCTCGGCCGTGAGCAGCCCGCGCACGGGACCGCGCAGCACCAGCGCGGGCTCCCCCGCGACCAGCCGCTCGCCGTCCTCGCGCCCGGCCAGCACCTCGTACTCGGAGCCCAGCACCATGTCGAACACGGCCAGCGCGACCGGCAGCCCGGCGACGACGCCGTCGACGCGTGGGGTCAGCTCGGCCACCGCGGTCGCCTCGAGAGGCACCGTCGACGCGGTCGTCGCGTCCGGCCCGTAGCGCAGGTCTTCGCCGAGTGCCGTGGAAACCACCCGCGTCACGTCCTCGACGTCGAGGCCGGAAGCCGCGATCAGGCGAAGGACCGGTTCGGAGATCGGGAAAGTCATGCCACGCCCTCCAGGGGGATCGGGTCGGCCAGCACGGGCTGGCCGGACGGGCTGAGCCGGATGAGCTGGCTGCGCCGCCAACCGTCGTCGAGCGACGGGAAGTCGGACCGCACGTGGCAGCCGCGCGACTCGGTGCGCCGGACGGCCGCGGCGAGCAACGCCTGCGCCACCACGGTCAGCGCCGCGTCCTCGACGGCCGCATGCGTCCACAACGGACTGTCCTGAGCGGACAGGTCGAGCACGGAACCCGCCGCCGCCAGGCCGTCGGCGTCCCGGCCGATCGCCGCGTACCGGCTCATCACGCGCTGGAGCGCGTCACGATCCGCGGCCGGCGCGACCGTCCACGACGGCAGCCGCCCCCGCGACGGGTCGGCCAGCAGACCCGCGGCCAGGTCCGCCGCGACGGCCTCCGCGACGCGCTGCCCGACGACCAGGCCTTCGAGCAAGCTGTTGGACGCCAGCCGGTTCGCGCCGTGCAGGCCGGTCCGCGCCACCTCGCCGGCGGCGTAAAGACCCGGCACCGAAGACCGGCCGTCCACAGTGGTCACCACGCCGCCGCACGAGAAGTGCGCCGCGGGCGCCACCGGGATCGGGTCGGAAGCCGGGTCGAGTCCCAGCACCGCGCACGCCGCGGACACCGTCGGGAACCGCCGGGCGAACCCCGCGATCGACGTCGCGTCCAGGAAGACGTGGTCGTCGACCCCGCCGGGCGCCAGCGCCATCCGGCGGGTGATCGCCGCCGAGACGACGTCGCGGGGAGCCAGGTCACCGAGCGGGTGCACGCCCGCCATGACCGCTTGCCCGGCGCCGTCGACCAGCGTCGCCCCTTCGCCGCGGACAGCCTCGGTGACCAGGGGGCAGCGTCCCCGCGCGCCCGGGGTGAACAGGACGGTCGGGTGGAACTGGACGAACTCGACGTCCGCCACGCTCGCCCCCGCCCGCAGCGCGAGCGCGAGCCCGTCGCCGGTGGCGATCTCCGGGTTCGAGGTGACCTGGTAGAGCTGCCCGATCCCGCCGCTGGCCAGCAGCACGGCCGGCGCCCGGACGACGCCGGGAACTCCGTTGCGATCGAGCACGGTGACCCCCGCGACCCGCCCGCCCGGCGTGCGCAGCGCGTCGACGGCGATGTGGTGCTCCAGTACCGGCACCCGCGCCTGCCCGGCCTGCGCGACCAGGGCGCGTTCGACCTCGGCACCGGTGGCGTCGCCGCCCGCGTGGATGACGCGGAACGCGCTGTGCCCGCCCTCGCGGGTCCGGGCCAGCAGGCCGTCACCCGAAGAGTCGAACGTCGCCCCGTCCGCCCGCAGCCGGGCGATCGCGGCCGGGCCGCCGTCGAGGATCGAGCGGGCGGCGGCCTCGTCGACCAGCCCGGCACCCGCGGTGAAGGTGTCCTCCGCGTGCTTCGCGACCGAGTCGTCGAGGTCGTGCTGGTCTTCCAGGACCACGGCGACGCCGCCCTGGGCCCAGCGCGTGTTGCCGTCCTCGACCGCCGCCTTGGTGACCACCAGGACGTGCAGCCCGAGGGCCTGCGCGCGCAGCGCCGCGGTCAGCCCCGCGACGCCGCTGCCCACCACGACGAGGTCGGCGCGGGCCTCCCAGACCGGGGTTTTCGCCTCTGAATCATTAACCGGCGTGGTCATTCTCCGCCGCCAGGCTGCCCGATCTCGATCATCCGCTGCACCGAAGCCTTGGCGCGAGCGGCCGTTTCGAGGTCGACGTGGACCTCGTCGAGACCGTCACGGAGGCACCGCAGCAGGGCGGCCGGGGTGATCATCTTCATGTACCGGCAGGACGCGCGGTCGTTCACCGCGCGGAAGTCGATCCCCGGCGCGGCCTTGCGGAGCTGGTGGATCATGCCGATCTCGGTGGCCACCAGGACGGTCTTCGCCTTCGTGTCGCGGGCCTCGTGGACCATGTCGCCGGTCGAGAGGATCTTGACCCGGTCCGGCGCCACCGCGCCCTCGCCGGCCAGGTAGAGCGCCGACGTCGCACACCCGCACTCGGGGTGGATGAACAGGTCGGCATCCGGCTCTTCGGCCGCGCGGGCGGCCAGCTCGGCGCCGTTGATCCCGGCGTGGACGTGACACTCCCCCGCCCAGATGTGGATGTTGTCCCGGCCGGTCACGCGCTTGACGTGCGCTCCGAGGAACTGGTCCGGCAGGAAGAGAACTTCCTGGTCAGCGGGGATGGAAGCGACGACGTCGACCGCGTTCGAGGACGTGCAGCAGATGTCCGTTTCGGCCTTCACCTCGGCCGTGGTGTTGACGTAGGAGACGACCACCGCGCCCGGGTGCTCGGCCTTCCAGGCGCGCAGCTCGGCGCCGGTGATGGAGTCGGCCAGGGAGCAGCCGGCCCGCGCGTCCGGGATCAGGACGGTCTTCTCCGGCGCGAGGATCTTCGCGGTCTCGGCCATGAAGTGCACGCCGCAGAAGACGATGGTGGACGCGTCGCTGCTCGCCGCGATGCGGCTGAGCGCGAGGGAGTCGCCGGTGTGGTCGGCGATGTCCTGGATCTCCGGGACCTGGTAGTTGTGCGCGAGCAGGACCGCGTCGCGCTGCTTCGCCAGGCGCCGCACCTCCGCCGCCCACTCCGCGTTCGCCTCGACCCCGCCGAACGGGGTGAGACCTTCCGGAACCAACGTGCTGGTCATCGGGCCCTCCTGGACCTGTCTCCGGTTTTCGCCTTATAATCGAAAACCGTGCGAAGTCATCTTAACACCCAGGCCCCCCTGGCCCACGAGGTTTTGGGAGCGGTCCTTCAAGTGCGCTCGGACACACTGCGGGTGCTGCTGTGGCGCCGCGCGCTCGACCCGCACCTCGGCCGCTGGTCGCTGCCGGGCGGGCGGCTGCGGCCCGACGAGGACGTCGAGACGTCGGTCCGGCGCCAGCTCAAGGAGAAGGTCGACGTCCGCCGGATCGAGCACGTCGAGCAGCTGGCGGTGTTCAGCGACCCGCACCGGGTCCCCGGCCCGCGCGTGGTGGCGACGGCGTTCCTCGCCCTGGTCCCCTCCGACGCCGACCCGGAGGTGCCCGAGGACACCGAGTGGCACGACGTCGCGAAGCTGCCGCGCACGGCGTTCGACCACGAGGCGATCGTGCTGCGCGCCCGCGACCGGCTGCGCTCGAAGCTCTCCTACACCAACCTCGGGTTCGCCCTGGCGCCCGACGAGTTCACGATTTCTGCGCTGCGCGGGCTGTATTCGGCGGCGCTGGGCTACCGCGTCTCGGCGACCAACCTGCAGCGGGTGCTTTCGCGGCGCGGGCTGCTGGTTCCCACTGGTCACACGGCCCCGCCGGGTCGCGCGGGCGGGCGCCCGGCGGCGCTGTTCTCCTTCGCCGGCAAGGGCATGCAGATCACCGATCCGTTCGCGGTGTTCAAGCCGCCGAACCGGTGACCATCCTGCGCCGAACGCGTTCTCCCCTTACGGTTGACGCGTGACCGAGCCGGAATCCGATAGCGACGCGACGACGACCTTGCTGCCGTTGTTCCCGTTGCAGACGGTTCTGCTCCCGGGGACCAAGCTGCCGCTGCACATCTTCGAACCGCGGTACCGGCAGCTGGCGGCGGACCTCGTCAGCGGCACGGTGCCGGGGCGCGAGTTCGGCGTCGTGGCCCTGCGGTCCTCCCTGACGCGCGAAGTACGTGGTCTGGACCAGCTGTACGAGATCGGCTGCAGCACCGTGCTCCGTGAGGCGAAACGCCTGCCGGACGGCCGATTCGACGTCATCACGCAAGCCCAGCGCCGCTTCCGCCTGACCGACCTCGACTGCGTGTCGGCGCCCTACATGATCGCTTCCGTGGAATGGGTCGACGACGACCCGGTGGCGCCGTCCGGGGACATGGCCGAGCGCCTCGCGACGGTCGCCCGCACGGCGCACCGGCGTTACTGCGAAACGGCGTGGCGCAGCGACGACTGGAACACCCCGGACGCCGACACCGAGCTGGCCGAGCTGGCCTACCAGCTGGCCGTGGACTGCCTGCTGCCGCTGGAAGACCGCCAGTGGCTGCTCGAGGAACGCCACCCCCTGCGCCGGCTCCGCATCGCGTGCCGGCTCCTGACGCGGGAGGCGGGATTCCTCGACGCGCTGGGCGCGGTGCCGCTGCCGCCCGGCGAACTGACCGACCTCGGCAAGCCGGCCAGCCTGAACTGACTCAGTCGCCGGTGCCGAACTTGGTCCACACCTTGCCCGCCGTGCTGGAAACCGCTTCGCCGACGTCGCTGAAGACCTTCGTCAGCGGGTCCGTCGACGAGCTCCACGAGTCTTTGTACGACTTCGCCGCCGACTTCAGGTCGTCCTTCCAGTCGGACGTCGGCGCGTCGTCGTCGCGGCGCGGGTAGTCGCCGGCCAGGATCGCGCGGTACTCCGCCGACGCCGCCCACTTCTGCAGCTGCGCTGCGCGGACGACCGCGAACGGGTGCGTCTCGGTTTCGACGTACCGCAGCTTGAGGAAGCTGTCGCGGATGTCCTCGACGGACTCGTACTCACCGGCCTGCCGCAGGAACGACGGGATGTCGATGCGGGACGGGTCGATGCCGCCCGCGACCTGGATCTGGGCGCGCAGCGCGGCGGTCGGGTCCTGGCCGCACAGCAGCCCGGCGCGGTCGCACGACAGCTCGGCCTTGCGGTACCACTCGCGCAGCGCCGCGATGACCGCCCGGATGCCGAGCGCGCTGACCGGCGTCCACGACAGCGACATCTGCAGGCCGATCAGGCGCACCATGATCGTGCGGTAGACGGTGTGCCCCGAGAGTACGTGCCCCATCTCGTGCCCGAGCGCGAACCGCAGCGACTCGTGGCCCATCAGCTCGACGAGCCCGGTGCTGACCCGGATGAACGGCTCGTCCATCCCGACGGCCGACGCCTGGACGCGCGGGTCCTGGTGGACGAACACGTTCGGCACGGCGGGCAGGTCCAGCGTCTCGGCGCATTCGTGGCGCAGGCGATCGAGCTCCGGGTACTGCTTCGGCCCGACGCGGATCGACGACGCGAGCGCCATCAGCCGCTCGCCGCGCTCGTTGTAGAACCCCGAAACGGCTTTGACGACCTGAGCGAACCCGGGCACCGCGCGCAGCGTCGCGAGCGCGCCGCGGTCCACCGGGTGCTCGTACGCGCGCGGGCTGATCCCCGGGAACCGGACGGCGTTGTGCCGCGAGACCTCGATGTCTTCAGTCACTGAACCCCCTGTGTCGAGGGCACCAGCCTAGGGGACGGCGCTCGGCCGGGGACGCGGTTCAGCCGAGGCGGCGGCCGAGGTCGTCGCGGCCGTTCCAGGTGGCGAGCAGGCTGTAGGCCAGCGTCACGCCGAGCGGGCCGGTGAGCAGCACCCACCCCGACTCCAGGCGCGGCGCCAGTTCGATCACCGAGCCGAGCGCGGGCGCGCTGGAGATGGCGTAGTGGCTGTTCGCCCAGCCGACGCCGAGCAGCATGGCCAGGGCGCTCGCGAGGGCGACGCCGAGGACCGCGGCGAGCACCACGACCGGGCCGCGGCGCTCGCGCAGCAGCCAGACGACGACACCGACGACGATCCCCAGCCCGAGCGTCATGAGCCCGAAGACGGCGAGGTCGTCGAAGCGGTGCCAGCTCTCGAGTTCGAGGGCACCCTGGGTGCCGTCGGAGCCGATGATGCGCACGCGCTCCGGCGGCGCGAGGCGGGACCAGGCGAAGGCGAGCGGGAAGCTCAGCAGGCTGAGGGTGCCGAGCACGCTCACGGCGGGCAGCAGGTCGGCCTTGACGACGACCCGCGGCCGCCGTTCGCGGACCAGCACGGGCACCGACCACGGACCGGCCACTGCCGACGGCCGGTGCGCGGGCCCCGACGACTCACTCACCCGGACTCCCTCCTACTGCGTGCGACCGAGCGTAACCGGTCGGTGCGAAGAGGCGGTGAGCCGCTGGCCGTGTCGCGGGCCGGACGACGGGAACGAGTCAGTCACCGCACCGAACGACAGGGGCTCCGGCAAAGTCACGGCCGCGCGGAGTCGAGTGTCGCGAATGAGTCATTGGGGGCGCCGGAGGTCCCGAATGAGTCATTCGCGACGTTCAGCGGGGTTGGCGACGTCATGAACGACTCGTTCATGACGTTCCCGCAGCCCCCGCAGCGCCGTCGTCAGCCGCTCGCCGTCTCGCCGTGCCTGCTGCAGCGGGCCGTCCAGCCGAGCGGGCTCACCTGGACCACCAGCCGCCGCGCGCAGAACGTGCAGTAGCGCGGAGGCTCCAGCGCCGTCCTCGGGTTGTGGCACGCCGGGTGGTCCGCCCCGCCCGGCGAGTCCTGTCCACAGTGGACACAGAAGGTGGCGTCAGAGGCTGTCACTGAGCGCCTTGATGGGCATCTTCAGCTCGTCGAGCATCTCGAGGTCCGCCGAAGCCGGGCGGCCCAGGTTGGTCAGGTAGTTGCCGACGATGATCGCGTTGATGCCGCCGAGCATGCCCTGCTCCGCACCGAGGTCACCGAGGGTCAGCTCACGGCCGCCGGCGAAGCGCAGCATCGTGCGCGGCATCGCGAGCCGGAACGCGGCCACCGTGCGGAGGGCGTCCTTGCCCTCGACGATTTCGTAGTGCTCGTACGGGGTGCCCGGCTGCGGGATGAGGAAGTTCATCGGCACCTCGTGCGGGCTCAGCTCGGCCAGCTGCACCGCGAACTCCGCGCGCTGCCTGACCGTCTCCCCCATGCCGATGATGCCGCCGCAGCAGACCTCCATGCCCGCCTTCGCGACCATCCGGAGGGTGTCCGCGCGCTCTTCCCACGTGTGGGTGGTGACGACGGCCGGGAAGTGCGAGCGCGCCGTCTCGAGGTTGTGGTTGTAGCGGTGCACGCCCATCTCGACGAGCTCGTCGACCTGCTCCTGCGTGAGCATGCCGAGCGAGCAGGCGATCTGGATGTCGTTGCCATCCTCGCGGATCGCCTTGACACCCTCGCGGACCTGCGCAAGCAGCCGCTTGTCCGGGCCGCGGACGGCGGCGACGATGCAGAACTCCGTCGCGCCGGTCTCGGCGGTCTGCCGGGCGGCCTTGACCAGGTTCGGGATGTCGAGCCACGCCGAGCGCACCGGCGTCGGGAAGCGGCCGGACTGGGAGCAGAAGTGGCAGTCTTCCGGGCAGCCGCCCGTCTTGAGGCTGATGATGCCCTCGACCTCGACCTCGGGGCCGCACCAGCGCATCCGCACGTCGTGAGCGAGCGCGAGCAGGTCGGGCAGCCGGTCGTCCGGCAGCCGCAGCACCTCCAGGACTTCGGCTTCGCCCAGGCCGACGCCGTTTTCGAGGACGTGCTCGCGCGCGTAGGCGAGGACATCGGTGTCCGGGACTGCGGTCACGGCGTCTCCTTGGTCGTGGTGGAAGCGTCCCTCATCGTGCCCGAACGCACCCCGGGACGACAGCGACGCAGGTCACTTCCCGGCGGAAGCGCATCCCGCGAAAAGCTCGGGGTCGAACTCGCCGCCGAACCACGGCGAGAGCCCGGCCCGCGCGGCGGACCGGAACTCCTCGGGCGACGCCTCGCCGAGCCCGGCCGGCAGCGCGCCGAGCAGCGGCGCCCCGGCCGCGACGGGCAGGTCTTCGAGGTTGGACAAAGCAGCGAGGTCCGGTTCGGCGGGCCACGAGCCGATGATGACGCCGGCGACGGTCAGGCCCCGCTTGGTGGCGACCTCGGCGGTGAGCGCGGTGGCGTTGAGCGTGCCGAGGCCCGCCTCGGCGACGATGATCACGAGCGAGCCGAGCGACCACGCGACGTCGGCGAGGCTGGAGCCGCTCCGGTCGAAGCGCACGAGCAGGCCGCCGGCGCCTTCGATCAGGGTGAGGTCGTGCCCAGTGTCGAGGTCGGACGCGGCCCGCGCGATCTCCCCGGGATCGAGCGTGGGAAGACCACTCCGGCGCGCGGCGGCCTCGGGTGACAAGGGGTCGGGGTACCGGCGCAGCTCTCGCGTGGTGACGTCGCCGCCGGCGAGGCGCCGGACATCGGCGAGGTCGCCGGGCTCATCGGGGCCGACCCCGGTCTGCGCGGGTTTCAGGACGGCGACGCGCTGCCCGCCGGCCGCCGCCAGGGCGGCGATGGCCGCCGTGGTGATCGTCTTGCCGACCCCGGTCCCGGTCCCCGTCATCACCAGCATGGTCACGGGCCATCAACTTAGTGACTGCGGGCGGAGGCGTGCACCGCGGGCACCGGATGGCTAGGGGTGGCGGGGGAAGATTCCCTGGTCGGAGGCGGGTTCGTGGTCGCGGGTGGTGGGAGGCGGCCCGGGTGCGGCCCCGGGCGACGAATCTCCGACCGGAGCCGCGGACGCTGCTGGCTCGGCCCGGACCGAGAGGCTCGAGCCGGCCGGGCCGAGCCCGGGCCTGCCCTAGCCGGGCGGGCGGGCGGGCCGACCCGAGCGGGCTAGCCGGGCGGGCGGGCCGACCCGAGCGGGCCAGCCGGGCGGGCGGGCCGACCCGAGCGGGCCAGCCGGGCGGGTGGGTGGGTGGGTGGGTCAGGCCGAGCCTGGGGCCCGCAGCCGCAGCCCTCCCCCGGCGCGGCCCGGACCCACCCGGCCCGGCCCGCGCCCGCGCCCGCGCCACCCTCAAGCCCCCGGCACCACCACCGCCGCCCCGGCGGGACGGAACGTCCGTTCCGCCGCGTCGAACAGGTACACCTGGGCGGTCCCCACCGCGAAGTACATCCCCGTCAGCTGCACCTTCCCGGCCTTCTCGGTCGCCGCCACCGACGGGTACTCCCGCAGGTGCTCCAGCTGCTGCAGCACGTTGTGCAGTGCCAGCCGGTCGCCCTCCCGCTCCGGAACCCCGCCGTCCAAGGTCGCCGAGCCCGTCCGGTGCGCGCTCGGCTCCGCGTGCCGGAGCCACACCTCCAACGGGCCCGGTGGCGGGCCGTCGGCCAGTGCCGCCATCGCGCCGCAGCCCGAATGGCCGCACACCACGATCTCCTCGACGCCCAGCACTCCCACCGCGTACTCGATCGACGCGTTCATGGACGGGTCGGCCTGCCCCGGCGGGACGAGGTTGCCGATGTTGCGGATCGTGAACAGGTCGCCCGGGCCGCTGGTCGTGATCAGGTTCGGCACGATCCGGGAGTCGCCGCACGTGATGAACAACGTCCGCGGCCGCTGGCCGTCCGCGAGGCCGGACAGCGTGTCGCGCAACAGCGGAGCCGCGCGGCGGTGGAACTCCGTCGCACCGCGGCGGGTCTGCTGGGCCGGGATGCCTTCCACCGCCTGCCATTCCGACCACGGCGCGAGCCAGCGCGGCACCGCCCGGCTCGCCGCCAGCCGCGACCGCGTCGGACGGCCCGCCTTGCCCTCGCCGAACCACGGGTGGCCGACCTCGTCGACGTCCACCGTGCCGCCGGCGCGCTCGCGCGCCTGCTGCCACGCGGTGAGGCTTTCGAACGCCGCGTGGTCGAGGTAGTCGACGACCAGCTCCAGCCGCACTGCCGCCCCGGCCGGGATGGCGCCGAGCACCTTCGACAGCCGCGGCACCGACAGGAACGTCAGGACGCCTTCGACGACCACGCGCCAGGCGTCGCCCTCCCGCTCGACGTGGATGCCGGACCAGAGCGTGCGGCGCAGCATCAGCACCAGCGCGAGCCCGATCCCGGCGAGGACGCCGGTGAGCAGGTCGAAGACCACGACACCGCCGAGGGTGAGCAGGTAGACGGGCAGGTCGCCGTGGGCGAGGACGGTCCTCATGTGCCCGGGGTCGACCAGCTTCGCGCCGACGTGCACCAGCAGGCCGGCGAGCGCCGCGAGCGGGATGCTCTGGATCAGCCCGGCCAGCAGGACGACGAACACCAGCACCCAGACGCCGTGCAGCACCGCCGACGCCCGCGTCTTCGCGCCGGCGGCGACGTTCGTGGAGCTGCGGACGATGACGCCGGTGACCGGCAGCCCGCCCACCGCCCCGGACAGCATGTTGGCCGCGCCCTGGCCGACGAGCTCGCGGTTGAGGTTGGCGCGCGGCCCGGTGTGCAGGCGGTCGACCGCGACCGCCGAGAGCAGGCTCTCCACGCCCGCGATCAGGGCGATGGTGACCACGGCGAGCGCGAACCCGCCCCAGCCACCGTCCGGGAGCCGCGGGACCAGGTGGACGTCCAGCAGGTCACCGGGCAGTTCGACGCGGGGCAGCGTCATCCCGGCCAGCACCGAGACCAGGGTCGCGGCGGCGATCGCGGCCAGCGGCCCCGGCACCTTGCGGACGGCGGCCGGGAGCTTGGGCCAGAGCAGCAGGATCGCGATGGTGAGCAGGCCGATCAGGGCGGCGGAGTCGTGGTGGGCGACGATCTGGCCGGGCAGCTCGGCGATGTTCTCGATCGCGGAGCTCTGGGCCTTGCCGCCGAGGATGACGTGCAGCTGGCCGAGCACGATCGTGACGCCGATGCCGGCCAGCATGCCGTGCACGATGGCCGGCGAGATGGCGAGCGCGGCGCGGGCGATCCGGCTCAGCCCGAGCAGGATCTGCACCGCGCCGGCGGCGACGGTGATCGCGCAGGTGACGGCCCACCCGAACGTCTGGATGGTTTCGGCCATGACCACGGTCAGGCCGGCGGCGGGCCCGCTCACCTGGAGCGCGGAGCCGCCGAGGGCACCGGCGACGACGCCACCGACGACGGCGGCGACGAGCCCGGCGGCGACCGGCGCGCCCGAGGCGAGGGCGATGCCGAGGGACAGGGGTACGGCTACGAGGAAGACGACCAGTGAGGCCGGCAGGTCGTGGCGGAGCACGGCGAGGGGTCTCATGATCACCATGCAACCGGAAATCAGGTGAAATGTCCGCTATGCGCCACCCGATCGAGTGAATAACTGGCCATATTTAGCCTGAATGTCACAAATCGGACAGGTCGTTTACGCGGCGTTCACAAGATCACTTTCTGTCAGGTGACAGTTGAATCCCGTACGACACAAGGGTTCCCGCCGTCCGACCCGAGCGCCCCAATGTGGCCTTCGGTGCGTCCAACGCACCGAAGGGCCCCTTGGGTGCGTCAGACGCAACCAAGGCCACATTGGGGCGCTCTCCGGTCAGTGCTCCAGCGCGCCCGCCGGGACGAACCCGCGCGCCGCATCGTCCAAAAGGGACACTTGCGCGGCGCCGACGTCGAAGTACATCCCGGTCAGCCGGAGCCCACCCCGCTCCAGCGCCTCCGCGACCACCGGGTAGCCGCGCAGGGTTTCCAGCTGCTGCACCACGTTCTGCAGCGCGAGCTGGTCGGCCTCGACGGCCGGTCGCTCGCCGCCGAGCAGCAGCGGCGCCTCACGACTCCGCCGTCGCACCGTCGCCTCGCCGTGACGCAGCCAGCTGCCGAGCTGCACCAAGCCGTCCGGCGCCCGGCCGAGCAGCGCCTTCATCGCGCCGCAGCCGGAGTGCCCGCACACCACGATCTCGGCGACGCCGAGCACGCCGACGGCGTACTCGATCGCCGCGCCGACCGAAGAGTCGTCGCCGTCCGCCGGTGGCACCAGGTTGCCGATGTTCCGCACGGTGAACAGGTCGCCCGGCCCGCTCGTGGTGATGAGGTTCGGCACGATCCGCGCGTCGCCGCAGGTGATGAACAGCGTGTGCGGCTGCTGCCCGTGCGCCAGCCCGCTCCACGTGTCGCGCAGCAGCGGTGCGGTGCGGCGGTGGAACTCCGAAGCACCACGGCACAACAGGGAGCTGGCCGTGCGCTGGGCGGGCAGCACGACGTGCTCGGCCTGCCACTCCGACCACGGCGCGAGCCACCGCGGCACGACCCGCGCGGCGACGCTGCGGCGCACGGTCGGCGCGCCCGAGCGGCCGCGCTCGAACCACGGGTGCCCGATCTCGTCGACCGTCACCGGCCCGGCGTGCGCCTGCTGCCAGCCGCGCAGGCAGTCGAACGCGGCGTGGTCGAGGTAGTCGACGAGCAGCTCCAGCCGGACTTCGGCGTGCGGCGGCACCTCGGCGAGCACCCGGGTCAGCCGCGGCACGGACAGGAACGTCAGCGCGCCTTCGATGACGACGCGGTGGCGGTCGCCGTCGCGCTCGACGTGGATCCCGGAGAAGATCATCCGCCGGAGCATCATCGCGAGCGCCAGCAGGATCCCGGCCGCGACGCCGGTCAGCAGGTTGACGGCGACCGCGCCGGCGAGCGTGACGGCGTACACCGGCAGGTCGCCGTGGCGGCGCACTTCCTTGAGCCCGTGGAGGTTCACGAGCTTCGCGCCGACGTAGACCAGCAGGGCGGCGAGCGCGGCGAGCGGGATCAGCCGCAGGACACCGGTGAACAGCAGGCACGCGGCGAGGATCCAGACGCAGTGCAGGATCGCCGACGCCCGGGTGCGCGCCCCCGCTTCGTAATTGGTCATGCTGCGCACGATGACGCCGGTGACCGGGAACCCGCCGAGCGCGCCGGCGGCGACGTTCGCCGCGCCCTGCCCGATCAGCTCGCGGTCGAGGTCGGTGCGCGGGCCGCCGCGGAGCTTGTCGACCGAGACCGCGGACAGCAGGCTCTCCAGGCCGGCGATCAGCGCGATGGTGAGCGCGGCCAGCGCGAAGCCGCCCCAGCCGCCGTCGGGCAGCCGCGGCACGAGGTGCAGCGTGGGGAGCCCGGCCGGGAGGTCGACGCGCGGCAGGGACATGCCGGTCGCGACGGACAGGCCGGTGGCCAGCGCGACGGCGGCCAGCGGCGCGGGCATCCGGCGGACGATCTGCGGCAGCCGCGGCCACGCCAGCAGCACCGCGAGGGTCACGACGCCGATCAGCACGGCCTGGTCGTGGTGGGCGGCGATCTGCCGGGGCAACGCGAGGACGTTGGCGAGCGCGGAGCCCTGCGCCGAGCCGCCGAGCACGACGTGCAGCTGCCCGAGCACGAGCGTGACGCCGATGCCGGCGAGCAGGCCGTGGACGATGGCCGGCGACACGGCGAGCGCGGCGCGGGCGAGGCGGGTGAGCCCGAAGAGGATCTGGAGCAGGCCCGCGGCGACGGTGATCGCGCAGGTGGCGGGCCAGCCGTGGGTGGCGATCGTGTCGGCCAGCACCACGGTGAGAGCGGCGGACGGGCCGCTGACCTGCAGCGGCGATCCCCCGAAGAGGCTCGCGACCAGCCCGCCGACGACGGCGGAGATCAGGCCCGAGAGCAGCGGCGCCCCGGCGGCGAAGGCCACGCCGAGGGACAGGGGGACGGCAACGAGGAAGACGACTAGCGAAGCGAGGACATCTTGCTTGAGGTACTGGAAGTTCTTCGGCGACGGCGGTCCGGTGTCGTGCTCTCCGCGAACGATCTCGATCATGGGGGCAGGATCGCCGATACCGCGCGAAAAGTCCGCTACGCAAGCATTTCTCGCGTTTTCCCCGGTACGGATCGGTTCGGTTTCCCGGATCTTTCAGGCGAAAACCGCCCGGGAACCTCCGCCGATCGCGTGGTGTGGACCGCCCACCGGCACGCAGCGCGACGGTGAGGAACCTTCGGGTCTCGGTGTGCGCGTGGTCACACCCGATGTGCTGAATTCACGCCTTTTCCGCCACGGCAAGCATCGCGCGGGTGATCGCGGCCAGGTCGTCGTCAGTCGAAACGTAGGGCGGCATCGCGTAGACGAGGTCCCGGAACGGCCGCAGCCAGACGCCCTGCGCGGTCACGACGTCGGTGGCCACCGCCAGGTCGACCGGGTGGTCGAGCTGCAGCACGCCGATGCCGCCGAGGACCCGGACGTCCACCACCGAGCCGAGATCGCGCGCCGAAGCCAGGCCGTCGAGCAGGCCCTTCTCAAGCCGGCTGACGTCGTGGCGCCACGCGCCGTCGGCGAGGAGCCCCAACGAGGCGTTCGCCACCGCCGACGCGAGGGGGTTGCCCATGAACGTCGGCCCGTGCGCGAGGACCGGCAGCGCGCCGCGCGAGATCCCGGCCGCGACCTCCGGCGTGCACAGCGCCGCCGCCATGCTCAGGTAGCCGCCGGTCAGTGCCTTGCCGAGGCAGAGCACGTCCGGCGTCACGCCCGCGTGCTCGGCGGCGAAGAACGCGCCGGTGCGGCCGAAGCCGGTCGCGATCTCGTCGAAGATCAGCAGCACGTCGTGCGCCTCGGTCAGCTCCCGCAGCGCGCGCAGGTAGGCGGGGTGGTGAAAGCGCATCCCGCCGGCGCCCTGCACCACCGGTTCGACGATGACCGCGGCCAGTTCCCCGGCGTGGGCCCCGATCGCGTCCGCCAGCGTGTCCACATAGGACTGGTCGGGCGGGGTGTCGAAGCCGGTCGGCGGTTCCGGCACGAAGACCTGTTCGGGCAGCACACCGCGCCACAGCGAGTGCATGCCGCCGTCGGGGTCGCACACGCTCATCGGCGTGAACGTGTCGCCGTGGTAGCCGCCGCGCCAGGTCAGCAGCCGGCGCTTCTCCGGCAGCCCGCGGGAACGCTGGTACTGCAGGCACATCTTCGCGGCGACCTCGACCGACACCGAGCCGGAGTCGCAGAGGAAGACGTGCTCGAGCCCGTCGGGGGTCAGGTCGACGAGGGTTTTCGCGAGGGTGATCGCGGGCTCGTGGGTCAGGCCGCCGAACATGACGTGGCTCATCCGCCCGGCCTGCTCGGCGAGCGCGGCGTCGAGCACCGGGTGCCGGTAGCCGTGCACGGCCGACCACCACGAGGACATCCCGTCGACGAGCTCCCGGCCGTCGGCCAGCTTCAGCCGGACGCCGCTCGCCTCGGTCACCAGCAGCGAAGGCACCTTCGCCGGCATCGGCGCGTAGGGGTGCCAGACGTGCTGAGCGTCGAGGGCGAGCAGGTCGGCGGAGTCCATCCGCCGACCATAACGCGCTCAGGCAGGCTGCCTCGTGAACACCCAGCCGTTCTGGTTCATGGCCTCCGACGCGACGTACACCGGCCGCTCCCCCACCAGTACCCACGGCCCGGCCACGGACAGGCGGTAGCGGCCGGTGGGCCCGGCGATGGTGAGGTTCCCGTCGGCGTCGGTCGTCGCGGTGAGCACCTGGCCGGTGTCGACGTCGGTGGCCGTCACCTGCTGCCCAGCCACGCCCTCGCCGGTTCCGGTGACGATCCGGCCCGTGCTGGTGCCGTCGAGGCCGAGGATCTTCGCCGTGTCGCCGGCTTCGGGCACGCCCTCGTGGTAGGCCTCGTCCTGGGTGAAGTCGCAGATCTGCTCGAGGACGCCCCAGCGGCCGGCGCGTTCGGTGACCGTGCCGGGCACCCGGAACGTCCGGGTCTCCCCCGGCCGGATCGTCGCGCCCGGGCCGAAGTAGTCCAGCTCGCCCCAGCCGGCCGGGGTGATGTCGAGGGAGCGGCCGATGTCACCGCGGTCGCAAGCGCCGTAGACGCCCGAAACGACGCGCTGACCGGTGTTGGCCAGCTCGACCGTCAGCACCGCCGGGTCGCCGACGCGATAGCTGTCGTTGTCCAGCGCGACTTCCGCGTGCAGTGTCTCGGACAGCGGCCGCAGCGCCCGCAGCGGCACGTCGACCACCGGCGTCGAGCCATCGGCCCGCACGCTCGTGCCGCCGCCCAGGATCCAGCCGCCGGGCGCGTCGGCCGGGTAGACGTCGTAGCGCCCCGGCGGCAGGTCGTCGAACGAGTACCGGCCGTCGGCGTCGGTCGTGCGGGTCTCGTTCCCGTCGAGCCGGACGTGCGCGCCGGCGAGCGCCTCCCCCGGGTCGGCCACGCCGTCTTCGTCCGCATCGGCGAACGCCTGGCCGCTGATCGTGGTCGTGCCCGTGGCCAGCGGCACGACGACGTCGACCGGCGCCAGCGGCGGGGTCATCCCGTCCAGCCGGGACAGCGAAAGCCGGAACCGCGAGTCGCCCGCGAACGGCGCGATGAAACCGCCGGTCAGCCGGAACTCGCGGGTCTCCCCGGTCTGGAAGGTCGCGCCGGGCCCGCCGGGCCCCAGGTCACCCCAGCCCGAATCCACCCAGAAGGGCGTGCCGCCCTGCTGGTCGACGATGCCGGCGGCCACGTAGGCGCTGTCCCCGGCGTTGGTGACCGTGTACTTCACGGTGACCGGCTCCCCGGGCACGTACGGCCCGCCTTCGACCACCGCCGTGCCACGCAGGTCGTACCCGGCCGCGGCCGCCGGGACCGCGAAACCGGTGACCGCTACGAGCGCGGCGGCCAGAACCATCAACGCGCGCGGAATTCTCAAGGTGGCTCCCCCTCACCAGAGCCCGCACCTCCAGTGCGGGCTTCGGTGCTTTCACGCGCGAAGGAGCCACCCGGCCACTACCAAGTGAGGCACGTCACAGCCGGACGGGCAGCGACTCCAACCCGTGCACCAGGGAGCTGTACCGGTAGACGAGCTCGTCCGGCTTGGCGTCCAGTGCGAGGTCCGGGAACCGCGCCAGCAGGCCGGCCAGCGCGATCTCGGCCTCCAGCCGGGCCAGGGGCGCGCCGACGCAGTAGTGGATGCCGTGCCCGAAGGCCAGGTGCCCGCCGGCCGCGCGCGTGACGTCGAGGCGGTCCGGGTCCGGGAACCGCCCGCCGTCGCGGTTCGCACCCAGCAGCGAGACCAGCACGAACTCGCCCGCCGGGATCGTCACCCCACCGGCCTCGACCGCCTCCTCGGTGAACCGCAGCGTGGCCAGGTGGATCGGGCCGTCGAAGCGCAGGAACTCCTCGACCGCACCCGGCATCAGGGACGGGTCGGCGCGCAGCAGCGCCCGCTGCTCCGGCTCGCGCAGCAGCGCCAGGACGCTGTTGGCGATCAGGTTGACCGTGGTCTCGTGGCCGGCCACCAGCAGCAGGAACGCCATCGCGATGAGCTCGTCCTGCGACAACGAGTCGCCGTCGTCGCTCGCGTGGACCAGGTCCGACAGCAGGTCTTCGGCCTGCTCGGCGCGCTTCTGCGTGACCAGGTCGGTCAGGTAGGTGAGCATGCTCTGCGCCGCGTGCTGCGCGTCTTCCGGCGTCGACGGGCTCAGCAGGGTCTTCGACCAGGCGGAGAACTCGTTCCGGTCCTCCGGGGCGACGCCCAGCAGCTCGCAGATCACCGTGATCGGCAGCGGCGCGGCGAACGCGGGCAGCAGGTCGACCCGCTCCCGACCGGCCAGCGCGTCGAGCAGCTCGGTGGTGATCTCCTCGATCCGCGGGCGCAGCCGGGCCACCGTCCGGCCGGTGAACGCCTTGTTCACCAGCTTGCGCAGGCGCGAGTGGTCCGGCGGGTCGGTGTTGAGCATGTGCCGGCCGAGCGCTTCGCCGAAGCCGCCCTGGTTCGTCGCCCCGGCCGGGAGCTTCGCCTCGAACAGCTCGTACGCGCGCCGGTTGTCCTTGTGCAGCCGGGGATCCGCCAGCAGGGCCCGCGCCTGCGCGAAGTCCGTGACGATGTAGCAATCCAGGCCGCGCGGCATCCGGACCTTGCGCACCGGCCCACCCGCGCGGAGCAGCTCCGCGAACATGTGCGCGTCCTGTGCGAAGTCCTCGGCCACTTCCGTAGTCGTCATACCCGCCCCCATGCAGTCAGCCTCAGCGCTCGGCGAGTGCCGCCACCACGCGCTCGGTCACGTCCTGCCAGTATGCCCGCTGTTCCTCGCGCTCTTCCGCGCCCGAAAGCCATTCCTGGTGGAACCGCAGCGTGGTCTTCGCGCCCGAGCCGCTCAGCCGCACCTGGACCGTCGAGTCGTGGTCCCAGTCGCCCGGCCGCCACGTCAGCCGCACCCGGTCGCCCTCGACGAAGCTCCGGATCTCCCCGACCGTGCCGTTCGCCGTCTCGTACTCCGCGCCCGGCTCCCTCGGCAGCTCGACGCCCGGCCCCAGCCAGATCGCGACGCCCTCCCGGCTGACCAGGAAGTCCCACACCGCGGCGGCGGCGTACGGCAAGGTCCGCGAAACCCCGATGTTCCACCCCACATCGGCCGTCTTCCCCACTGAAGGAGTCATGACCCCATCCTCCCACCGGGGTACGGCAAAACCCGTCCCCGGCCCGGGTGCAGGATCTCCGACTGTGCGCTACCGCCCCATTTCCCCCGCCGTCCTGGCCGGCGAACTGACCGAACGCATCGACGCCCTCACCGGGCGCCGCCGGATCGCGGTCGCCGTCGACGGCGCGGCGGGTGCGACGGAAACCACCGAGCTCGCCGACGCGCTGGTCGACCCGCTGCGGCTGCGCGGCCGCGCGGCCCTGCGCGTGTCGGCGCGCGACTTCCTGCGGCCCGCGTCGCTGCGCTTCGAGCGCGGCCGCACCGACCCCGACGCCCGCTACACCGACTGGCTCGACCTCGGCGCCCTCCGCCGCGAGGTGCTCGACCCGCTGGCCGACGACGGGTCCGGCGAGGTCCTGCCGTCGCTGTGGGACGCCGAGCGCGACCGCGCGACCCGCGCCGAGCGGGTGCCGGTCCCCGAAGGCGGGGTCGTGCTCCTCGACGGCGAACTCCTGCTGGGCGCCGGCCTGGCCTTCGACCTGGCCGTGCACCTGTGGCTCTCCCCCGCCGCCCTGCGCCGCCGGGTGCCGGACGCCTGGGCGGTCCCGGCCTACGAGCGGTACGAGGAGGAGGTCGATCCCCGCTCGCTCGCCGACGTCGTCGTGCGCGTCGACGATCCGCGGCACCCGGCGCTCTACACGCCCTGAGCCCGCTGGGCCACCGGGTCGCCGTCCAGCAGCCCGGACAGCCGCGCGGCCATGGTGTCCCAGCGCCAGTTCTCGGTCACCCACGCCCGGCCGGCCTGGCCCATCCGGCGCGCACGCACTGGGTCCGCGAGCAGGCTGGACAGGGTGTCGGCCAGCTGGTCGACGTCGCGGCCCTCGACGACGTGCCCGGTGACCTCGTCGAGCACCGCCTCGGGCGCGCCGCCGGAGTTGCCCGCGACCACCGGCAGGCCGGTCGCCGAGGCCTCGAGGTAGACGATGCCCAGCCCTTCGACGTCGAGGCCCTTGCCCCGCGTGCGGGCCGGCATCGCGAAGACGTCGCCCGCCGCGTAGTGCGCCGGCAGCTCGGCCCACGGCACGGACCCGGTGAGCACGACGTCGCGTCCGAGGCCCAGCTCGGTGACCAGTTCGGTCAGCCGCTTGCGGTACGGGCCGCCGCCGACGACCAGCAGCGCCGCGTCTGGCACGCGCGCGCGGATCTTCGGCAGGGCGCGGATCAGCTGGTCCTGCCCCTTGCGCGGGACGAGCCGCGACACGCAGACGATCGTGGGGCGGTCGGCCAGACCGTGTCGGGCGCGGATTTCCGCGCGTCCGGCGGGGTCCGGTGCGTACAGGTCGGTGTCGACTCCGGACGGCAGCAGCTCCAGCCCGGCCATCGCGCCGAAGGCGGCGGCGAACCGGCCGCGGGTGTAGCGGCTGACGTAGGTGACGACGTCGACGGTGTCACCGATGCGCCGCAGCGCCTGCCGCGAGCCCGGCAGCATGGACCAGCCGACCTCGTGGCCGTGGGTGGACGCCACGATGCGGCGCGCGCCGGCCTGGCGCAGCGAGTGCCCCAGCAGCGCGAGCGGCGCGGCGGCGCCGAACCAGACGGCTTCGCAGTCTCGCGCCCGCATGATCTGCTTCGCGCGGCGAAGGACGTCCGGCGTCGGCAGCATCAGCGACGTCGGGTGCCGGACTACCTCGAACGGCGCCTCGGCGTCGAACTCCTCGTGCGACCCCGTCCTCGACTCCCACGACGGCGCGTAGACAACCAGGTCGTCCGCCGGCAGCCGGGTGGCGAGGGAGTTCAGGTAGTTCTGGATCCCCCCCGGCCGGGGCGGGAAGTCGTTGGTCACGAGCAGGGTCTTGAGCACGCCCCAGAGGCTAGCGGCCCCCACCGACAGCGAAGGGGCGGCACCGCGTGTGCGGTACCGCCCCTTCGAGTTGCCACAGTGCTGCGAAATCACGACGTCGGGCGTCGCGCTCCCGCGTACTGGCTCTGCAGCGGCGAGATCTTCACGACGTCCCCGCTGTCGGGGGCGTGGACCATCTTGCCGTCGCCGATGTACATGCCGACGTGCGAAACGGGCGAGTAGTAGAACACGAGGTCGCCCGGCTGGAGCTGGTCCCGCGGCACCGCGGCGCCGAAGGTGGACTGCTCGCGGCTCGACCGGGGCAGCGTGATGCCGGCCTGCTTGTAGGCCCACAGCATCAGGCCCGAGCAGTCGAACGTGCTCGGCCCGGTGGCGCCCCAGACGTAGGCGCTGCCCCGCTTGCCCAGCGCCGCGTCCAGCGCGGTCTGGGCGGCCGCGGTGGGCGCCTTGAGGCCGGTGGGCGAGCCACCCTTGTCGCCCTGGACGGCCTTGTCGGCCGCGCTCAGGTTCTTGTTGGCTGCCTTGAGCTGATCGATCTGGTCGTTCAGCGTCTTCTGCTTGCCCCGGATGTCATCGGTCAGCTTCGCGGCCGCGTCGCGCGCGTCTGTCGCGCGCTTCGCCGCGTCGGAAGCCTTGTTGGCGGCATCGGTGGCCTGCTGGACGGCACCGGTGAGGCTGCCCATCGCGCCGTTCTTCTCGGTCGCGATGACTTCCAGCGCCGAAGAGCGGTCGAGGAAGTCCTGAGTGGACGTCCCGGCCAGCAGGGCCGACAGCTTGTTCAGCTGGACGCCGCTGGTGAACGACGCGCCGGCGAACTTGTCGACCTCGGTCTGGTACTTCTTCTGGTTCTCGGCCGCGGACGCGGCCTGGTCCTTCGCCGCGTTGACGTCGCCGGTGGCCTTGTCGAGCTCACCCTGCTTGGCCTTCAGGTCGTCCTGGGCCTTGAGCAGGTCTTCGTTGAGCTTTTCGGCTTCGGCCGCGAGGTCGCGGTACTTGGCGAGGGCGTCCGAACCGGTGGGCGGAGCCTGGAGGACGGGGACTGGGGCGGCGGTGGCCGTGGGCTGGGCGACGGTGACGAGGGTGATCACCGAAGCCGCGGCGAGGGCACCTGAAACCACGCGCCTGAGGGAATGCGACTGCACGGTCGCGCGGGTCTCCTTTGCGTCTCGGCCGCCGAGGGGACCGGGCCGCGAAGAGGTCGGGGGTTCCTCTTCGCCGCTGTCCCTCACCGCGCGTGAGCCGTCTTCTGCCGCAACTGGTTCCGCACGCGGTGGTGGTTCCGGTTCCCAGCTTCCCGACAAAGCTGCGTCCGGCGGCGATCTCGTGTCGCCGCCTTATCGACGGCCAGGGGCCACGAGATCTCGGACAGGTTACGAAAAGACCGCCACCACGTCCACCACCTCAAGGGCAAAAACTCTCCGTAGCGCCGCGAAACACCATCGGACCAGCATCGGAGAAAACATGTGATGGGCGTAACACGCTGGGGTTTCTTCCGGGCCATTTCGGCTACCTACCGTTCATCTGGTCCGATCGACCACTCGGCGCGCCGACACGAAACGGGCCGCTTCAGGCCGTCCTCGGGAGGGGTGGGAGGGGCCCCTCGACCAGCCGCAGCCGAGGCACCATCCCCGCGTCGGCGAACGCGTCCAGGGCCCGGCGCTCGTCGGCATCCCACACCGCGGGTGGCGCGCCGAGCAGCACGCTCACGACGCAGTCGTGGCAGGAAATGCCGCGGACCACGCAACGGTCGCAGTCGACCACCACGTTTTCGATGTCCGCAACCGAAATGTGCGAGACGTCCACTTCGGACAGCTCGGGGGTGTCGTTCATGTGCTCCTCCTCACGCCGGGACTGACTGAGGAGGACGGTAGGCGCCACCACCGACAATTTCCGTCGGTCGGGCTCGGGAGAGGCGGCTGACCAGCACCGCGGCTTGGTTCTCGGGCGGCCGGCAGGTGTCGCGAATGACTCATACGGGACCTCCGACGCCGCGAATGGGTCATTCGCGACGTCCGCCGCCGGTCAGACTCGCGACAGCCGGCTCACCAGCACCGCGGACGGCGTCGGATGGGCCCCGCCGCCGCGCACGGAGTCCGCCACCGCGCGGTCGGACGTCGCCACCACCATGGGGCGGCCCGCGGGCTCGGCCGCGACGAGGTTGCGGATCACGTCGTCGGCCAACACGCCGCGGTCGGAGAACAGCACCCGCACCCCGCGGGGCACCGACGCCGGTACCGACAGCACGCCCGCGCCGTCGAACACGACCGTCACCTCGGCCGACGTGCGCGCCGCCAGGGCGGACAGCTGGTGGATCAGCCGGTCGCGCTGGTCGGCCAGCGCCAGCTCGGGATAACCGGTCTTGGTGACGTTGTAGCCGTCGACGATCAGGTGCACGTTCGGCAGCGCGAGGTAGCGGTCCAACGTGGACACGTCGGCGATCTTGCCGCCCTGGCCGGAGCCGGTGCTGGCGCCGCGGACCATGTCGGCGGGCCGCGCGCCGCGGGCGCCGAGGGCAAGCTCGCGGCGCAGGCCGGTGACCGCGCCGTCGATGGTGTCGATCAGCAGCGCCAGCCGCACTTCGTCGGCCTCGCGGGCCTCACGGGCGGACTGGCGCGCGATTTCGGCGTCCGCGACCGCGCGTTCGGCACGGATGCGTTCATTGGCGACGCGCTGGCGTTCCCGCCCGAGCTGGGCGGTGAGGGCGGCGATTTCCTCGGCGCGGGCGGCGGACCCGCGTTCGGTCTCGACGGACGCCGCTTCGGCCGCGTCCTTCGCGTGGCGGAGCTGGACGCCTTGCTCGCGAAGGCGCTTCAAGAGCTTCTCGACTTCGCCCTCACGCTCGCCTCGCGCGCTCTCGGCGGCTTTCCTGGCCTCGGCGAGCTCGACGCGCAGCTGGGTGAGCTCGCCCTCGAGACGCTGGCTCCGGGCCAGCGCGGCGTCGCGTTCGGCGCGCAGGACGTTTTCCTCGGCGTTCTTCGCCACCAGCCGGACCCGCCCGGCTGCGCCGGACTCGCCGAGCAGGACGGCCGCGGCCGCCGCGGCGACCGAGTCGGCCGCGTTGGGGTCGAGCGCGTCGGTGCGGTGCTCGCGCAGCCATTCGATGACGGCGGTGCGGAACTGGGACGACTCCCCGAGCGCGCCGAGCAGGGCGGCGCCGCCGAGCTTGGCCCGTTTACCCGGGGCGAACTTGGCGACGGGCCGCAGGTGGCGGGGCACGTCCGTGGCGGGCAGCTTGGCGACCGCGGCCGCCGAGAGCTCGGCGATCCGGTCGCGGACCGGCTCGGGCAGCGCCGGCCAGGTGGCCGGTTCCGGACGTCCGGCCTGGTCAGCGGGCTCCTCGACCTCCTCGGCCTGCTCCGGCCGCGGCGCGACACCCGACGGACCGGCGGGGTCCTCGGGCGGCTCCGGCACGAGCGGCTGCGGGTGCATTGGTCCAGGGTAGGCCCCGGCCCCCGATGACGCGCCGCGCGGCACACGGACCGGGCACGAACGGAAACTCTCGGTACCGTCCGGTCCTCTCGAAAATGTCAGCGCCCATCCGAGGCTTCGCCCCGACCGGGGGCTCCGCCACCCGCACCCCCGAAAAATGTCAGCGCCCACCCGAGGCTTCGCCCCCACCCGGGGGCTCCACCACCCGCACCCCCGAAAAATGTCAGCGCCCACCCGAGGCTTCGCCCCGACCGGGGGCTCCGCCACCCGGACCCCCGAAAATGTCGGTGGTCGCCTCTACTCTCCCGCACATGCGTTCGATCCAGGCACAGCTCGCGTTCGACGAGCTCGGAACTCCCTTGCGGGACACGACTTTCGTGGTGTTCGACCTCGAGACGACCGGGGCCGCGCCGAGTCCGTCGGGGATCACCGAAATCGGCGCCGTGAAGGTCCGCTCGGGCGAGGTCCTCGGCGAGTTCGCGACGCTCGTGAACCCGGGAATGCTCATCCCGCCGCAGATCGTGTCGCTGACGGGCATCACGCAGGCGATGGTCTACGACGCGCCGCCGATCGAGGAGGTGCTGCCGGCGTTCCTGGAGTTCATCGGCGGTGCCGTGCTGGTGGCGCACAACTCGGGGTTCGACACGTCCCACATGCGGGCGGCGTGCGAAGGGCACGGTTACGTGTGGCCGAAGCCGACGGTGGTCTGCACGGTGCGGCTGGCGCGGCGGGTGGTGCCGCGCGACGAGGTGGGCCGCTACAACCTGACGGCCCTGGCGTTGCTGTTCGGGGCGCGCACCCGGCCGACGCACCGGGCGCTCGACGACGCGCGCGCGACGGTCGACGTGCTGCACGGGCTGCTGGAGCGCGTCGGCAACCTGGGCGTCCATTCGCTCGAGGAGCTGATGGGGTACCTGCCCGAGGTCACGGTGGCGCAGCGCGCGAAGCGGCACCTGGCGGCCGACTTGCCGTCGGCGCCGGGCGTCTACCTCTTCAAGGGGCCGAAGGACGAGGTCCTGTACGTCGGCACGGCGAAGGACCTGCGGCGGCGCGTGCGGACGTACTTCACGGGGTCGGAGGGGCGGAGCCGGATCCGCGAGATGGTCGCGCTGGCCGAGCGCGTCGACCACGTGGTGTGCGCGCACGCGCTGGAGGCGGAGGTGCGCGAGCTGCGGCTGATCGCGGCGCACCGGCCCGCCTACAACCGGCGGTCGAAGAACCGGCACCAGGGCTGGTGGATCGGGCTCACGGAGGAGGCGTTCCCGCGGCTGTCGGTGGTCCGGCTGCCGCGGCCGGGGGTGCTGGGCCCGTTCCGCAACCAGGCGGACGCGAAGGCGACGGCGGACACGCTGGCCGGGGCGTCGGGGCTGCGGACGTGCACGCAGCGGATCTCGCCCCGGACGGCGAACGGGACCCCGTGCGTGCTGGCGGAGCTGGGGCGCTGCGGAGCGCCGTGCGCGGGGCGGCAGAGCGTGGAGGAGTACGTCCCGTCGGTCGAGTCGGTGTCGGGGCTGATCGCGGGCCTCGACGGCCGCCCGCTGCACGTGGCGGCGGCCCAGGTCGAGCGGCTGGCGGAGGGCCGGCACTACGAGCAGGCGGCCCGGCACCGCGACGAGCTGGCGGGGCTGATCCGCGCGCTGGGCCGCGCCCATCGCCAGACGGCGCTGGCCTCGATCGCGGAGCTGATCGCGGCGGCCCCGGACGGCGACGGCGGCTGGGAGCTGGCGGTGATCCGCTACGGCCGCCTGGCCTCGGCGGGAGTGGCACGGCGCGGGGTGCCGCCGATGCCGGTGGTGGAGCTGCTGGTGGCCTCGGCGGAGACGGTGCTGCCCGACCCGGGACCGCTGAACGGGGCGCCGCCGGAGGAGGTGGGGGTGTTGCTGCGCTGGCTGGCCCGGCCGGGGGTGCGGCTGGTCCGGACGACACGGCCGTGGGCGGAACCGGCGGCGGTGGCCGGGTGGCGGGGATGGCTGGACCTGGTCTCGAGCGCGCACTCACTGGAGCACGTGGGGTGAGCCGAACCGCCGGCTCCGCCGCGGTGCCCAGGGTTCGCCTTCGGCGTGATCCGAGCCGGAACCCACGTGATCCGAGCCGGATCTCGCGTGATGGGGGCCGGAACTCGCGAGTTACGGCCCCAATCCACGCGAGTCACGGGTCTGATCACGCGAGTTACGGGTCTGATCACGCGAGTTACGGGCCTGATCACACCGGACTGGTCGCCGCTCAGGCGACCGAGCGGTCCAGGGCGTCCAGCAGCCACGTGTGCGTGACCCCCATTGGCGCCGCCTCCCCCGTGACCTCTCCCGCCAGGTGCCAATACCGCCGCACCTTCGCGGCCCGGTCCGGCGCTGTCCGGTGGTTCAGCGCCCGGCGGAACTCCGGCGTGTCCCCCTCCCCCAGCGCCGCCGCGTGGGCCGCCACGAAGCGGTCCAGGGCCGGCCCGGGCGACGGCGGATCCCCCGCCGCCACCGACGTGAACGCCAGCTCGCACGCCGCCCCCACCTCCGCGTGGAGCGCGCCCAGATCCGCCACTCGCTCATGACCCGCCAGCGTGCTCGCCCGGACGTGCCCGGCCAGCGTCCGGTCCGCCGCCAGCACCACCAGCGACGCGTACGCCACCACCTGACCCGTCGACGGCTGCTCCGGCGGCCGCGGCGCGCTGACGGCCAGGAACATGCCGGCCGTGTCCGGCGGGATCGGGCCTGTCGTCATCGGGTGCCAGAGGCGGACCAGCACCTCGTGCGCCGAGAAGCCGTCCTGCACCGCCGACAGCAGCTCCAGCCGGGCCGCGCGGTCCGCCGGCGACGACTCCTCCACCGCGCGAAGCACCGAACGCCGCCAGGCCAGCGTCGCGACCTCCCGGTCCAGCGCCGCGCGCTCGGCAGCCACCGCCTCGTCCAGCGAACAAGAGCCGGTCAGGACGTCGGTGATCGACCGCAGCCCCAGGCCCAGCCCGCGCAGCCGCCGCACCAGGTTCAGCCGGTCGACCGTCTCCCGGTCGAACCGGCGATGACCGCCGACGCTGCGCCCGGGCTCCAGCAGCCCCTCGTCGCAGTAGAAGCGGATCGTGCGGACCGGCACGCCCGTCCGCCGCGCGAGGTCGCCGATCCCGAGTGTGTCTTCGGTCACCTTCGGTCGAACCTCCAGCCGGGTGGAATTCCTACCGTACGGCCATGGACACCACCAGCCTCGCCGAAGCACTGCACGCCCGCACCGCCGCGTTCGCGGACGCCGTCACCGGCGCCGACCCGGACGCCCGCGTCCCCACCTGTCCGGACTGGCCGCTGCGGGTGCTCGTCGGCCACCTCGGGCAGGCCCACCGCTGGTCCGCCGACATCGTCCGGTCCGGGCCGTCGCCGGTCCCCGACCCGGTCGACGCCGACCCCGGCGCCCCGGAGACCTGGCGCGACTGGCTCCGCCAGGGCGCCGACGACCTCGCCAAGACGGTCCTGGACGCGGGCGATACGCCGGTCTGGACGTTCTTCGGCCCCCGACCGGCGAAGTTCTGGCTGCGCCGGATGCTCCAAGACACCACGATCCACCACGCCGACGCGGCACTCGCGACGGGAACCGCCTTCGAAGTGGCCCCGGACCTCGCGGCCGACGCGATCAGCGAGTGGCTGGAGATGCTGTCCGACCCCGTCACGGCGAGCCTCCGGCCGGACTTCGCCCGGCTGCGCGGCACCGGCCAGACCCTCCAGCTGCGCCACGGACAAGATCCGGGCTGGCTGATCACCCGCGGGCCCGACGGCGTCCGGTGGGTCCGGGAGACGGCCACCGCCGACGTCACGCTGGCCGGCCCCGTCCGGGACCTGCTGCTCGTCCTCACCCGGCGGCGGCCCGCGGAACGCGTCACCATCACCGGTGACCGCGCCCTGGCTGACCATTGGCTGGCGCACACCGCGGCCTAGGATCGCGGGCGACCCCCGCAGACGAGTCTTGGAGGACCCAGGTGATCACCGCGATCGTGTTGATCCAGGTTGAGGCGGACGCGATCCCGGACGCCGCGCAGGCGATCGCCGACATCGACGGCGTCGGCGAGGTCTACTCGTGCGCCGGGGACGTCGACCTCATCGCCACCGTCCAGGTGTCCGCGCACGAGGAGCTGGCCGACCTCATCCCCGGCCGGATCGGCAAGGTGCCGGGGGTGCTGGACACCGTCACGCACATCGCGTTCCGGTCGTACTCCCGCGCCGACACCGAGCAGGCCTTCGCGATCGGTGCCGAAGACTGACCGCGGCCGTCGCCCGAACCTGAACATGAAGAAGGCCACCTCCGGACGTCCGGAGGTGGCCTTCTTCGTGACTGACTAGTGGTCCGAGCCCTTGGCGGTCTCGATGCTCTCGAACTCGCCCGGCTCGCCCTGGGTGACCGAGTGGCCGTTGCCGTTCCCGTGCCCGTTGCCGTGGGCACGCTGCAGGGCGACGGTCTCCTCGGCCGGGTCCGGCGACCAGAACGTGCCCGGCACGGCCTGACCGGCCGAACCCAGCTTGTTCATCTTCTTCGGCACGGATGCGCCCTGGTACTCGAGCGGGATCGCGTGGCCGTGGCTGTCGACCCCGGCCAGCGGCTGGTGGACCTCGATGAACTCACCGTGCGGCAGCCGCTTGATGATGCCCGTCTCGACGCCGTGCTCCAGCACCTCGCGGTCGGCCCGCTGCAGGCCCAGGCAGAGCCGGTAGGTCAGGTAGTAGGCCACCGGCGGCACGATGAGCACGCCGATGCGGCCCGCCCACGTCGTCGCGTTCAGCGAGATGTCGAAGCTGTCGGCGATGATGTCGTTGAAGCCCGACAGCTCGATGACCATGAAGAAGCCCAGCGCCATCGCGCCCAGCGCCGTGCGGACCGGTGCGTCCCGGGGCCGCTGGAGCAGGTTGTGGTGCGCGGTGTCCTTGGACAGCTTCCGCTCGAGGAACGGGTAGGCCAGCAGCAGGCCGATCAGGACCGGCATGCCGACCGCGCCGGGGAAGAAGACGGCCGGGATCGTGTAGTTCCCGAGGTAGACCTCCCAGGCCGGCCAGATCCGGAGCATGCCGTCGGCCCAGGCCATGTACCAGTCGGGCTGGGAACCCGCCGAAACCTGCGCCGGGTTGTACGGGCCGAAGTTCCACACCGGGTTGATCTGGAACAGGCCCGACATCAGCGCCAGCACGCCGGTGACCAGGGTGAAGAACGCCCCGCCCTTGAGCGCGAAGTACGGCATGATCCGGACGCCGACGACGTTGGTCTCCTTGCGGCGCACGCCCGGGAACTGCGTGTGCTTCTGGTACCAGACCAGCGCCAGGTGCGCCCCGACCAGGGCGAGCATGATGCCCGGCAGCAGCAGGATGTGCAGCGTGTACAGGCGCGGGATGATCTGGTCGCCGGGGAACTCCCCGCCGAAGAGCGCCCAGTGGATCCAGGTGCCGGCGACCGGCACCGAGAGCACGATGCCCGACAGCGTCGCCCGGATACCGGTGCCGGAGAGCAGGTCGTCCGGCAGGGAGTAGCCGAAGAAGCCCTCGAAGCAGCCCAGGATCAGCAGCAAGCCACCGATGACCCAGTTGGCCTCACGCGGCCGCCGGAAGGCGCCGGTGAAGAAGATGCGCAGCATGTGCACGGCCATCGACGCGACGAAGATCAGCGCTGCCCAGTGGTGCAGCTGGCGCATGAAGAGGCCGCCGCGGACGTCGAACGAGATGTCCAGCGTCGTGCGGAACGCCTGCGACATCTCCAGGCCCTGCATGTTCTTGAAGCTGCCCTGGTAGACGACCTCCTGCATGGAGGGGTCGAAGAACAGCGTCAGGTACACGCCGGTGAGCAGCAGGATGATGAAGCTGTAGAGCGCGATCTCGCCGAGCAGGAACGACCAGTGCGTCGGGAAGACCTTGTTCAGCTGGTGCCGCAGGCCCTTGGCCGCGTGGTACCGCTGGTCGGCGTTGTTCGCGGCGTCGCCCAGCGCCTTCTCGACCGGGCTCGACCCCTTGGTCGGCGTGGTGAGTGAACTCATGACTTACGCTCCCAAAAGGCCGGACCGATGGCCTCGATGAAGTCGCCTCGCGCGATCAAGTATCCCTCTTCGTCCACCGTGATCGGTAGCTGGGCCAGCGGACGCGTCGCCGGGCCGAAAATCGGCTTGGCGTAGTGCAGCGCGTCGAACTGCGACTGGTGGCAGGGGCACAGGATGCGGTTGGTGCGCTGCTCGTACAGGGAGGTCGGGCAGCCGACGTGGCTGCAGATCTTCGTGTACGCGTAGTAGTCGCCGAAGTTGAAGTCCTCCTGGCCGGCCCGCTTGACCACCTTGGCGGCGTCGGTCGAGCGCAGGCGGATCAGCATCACGGGGTTGTCGATCCGGGTCAGCGCGGCGGCCAGCAGCTCCGGCTTGCCCTTCTCCGAGTCCCGGTACGGGAAGACCGTCTCCATCGCGCCGGCGTCGAGGTCCTCGGCCTTGACCAGGCTGGCCTCTTCGCCCTCTTCCAGCGGCTTGCCGGTGTCGCGGCGCAGGTAGACCTTCTCGCCGGGGAAGTTCGGCAGCCAGCCGGTGTGCCACAGCGACGCCCGGTTCTCGGTGTCCTTCCACGGGTCCTTGATGAAGGACGCGAGCGGCAGCGCGGCGGCCGCGAGGCCCAGCGTGCCGGCCCCGGCGATCGCCGAGCGCTTGATCAGCGAGCGGCGCGCGATGGTGCTGCGGCTCCCGGCGTCGGACAGGTGCGCGAGGAACGTCTGGCGGTCGACCTCGGCCGACCCCTTGCCGTCACCGTCGTGGCGCTCCTGCACCGAGACCTCGGCGGGCACGAACTTCTTGGTGTACAGGATCACGCCGATGCCCAGGCCGAGGATGGCCAGGCCGAGCGTGATGCCGAGCATCGGCGTGTACAGGCTGTACCAGAAGTGACCGCTCTCGTTGTCCGGCGCCTCGTACTTCCACGGCCACCAGATCAGCGAGACGACGAACCCGAGCCCGGCCAGCGCCGAGAGAGCGAACCAGAACGCGACCAGGCGCTCGGCCCGCTTCTCCGCCCGGGTGCCCTCCACGGGCCACGGGGTCGGGTACTCGACGATCTCGACACCGTCGAGCTGACCGCCCAGCTTCAGCAGCTGGTCACGGTCCATCTCAGCCAGCTCCGCCTCCGTCGGCGGCTTAGGCCCCTCGGCACTCATGCCTTCGATCCAATCCACAACGTCGCGCCGATCAGCGCGGCGATCCCGACGATAAAGGCGATGACGCCCTCCGAGGCGGGACCGACCCCGCCGAGGCCGTTACCACCCGGGTCATTGTTGCCGTCGGACACCGACTTCACGTAGGCGACGATGTCCTTCTTCTCCTCCGGCGACAGCTGCCGGTCGGAGAACTTCGGCATGTTCTGGGGGCCGGTGAGCATGGCCGTGTAGATCTGCTCTTCGCTGGCCGGATCCAGGTTCGGCGCGTACTTGCCCGCGGACAGCGCGCCACCGCGGCCGGTGAAGTTGTGGCACGACGCGCAGTTGAGGCGGAACAGCTCGCCACCGCGGGCCGGGTCGGACCCGCGCAGGGCCTCGCCCTTCTCGGCGGGGCGCTGGGCGCCGCCGCCGTGCGCCTGGATGTAGGCGCCGACCGCGTCGATCTCGGCCCCGGTCAGCTTCGGCGGCTTGCGCTCGATCTGCGCCTCCTGGCGCGAGGCGGGCATGCGGCCCGAAGAGGTCTGGAAGTACACCGCGGCGTCGCCGATGCCGATCAGGCTCGGCCCGCGGTCCTGCACGCCCTCGAGGTTCGCGCCGTGGCACGCGATGCAGGTGTTGTTGTAGACCTGCTCGCCGAGACGCAGCTGCGCCGGCGTGCCCTGGGCCTGCGCGGTCTGCGGCTCCGGGGCGAACACGGCGTACAGGGCGCCGGCGCCCACCAGCGCGATACCGAGCGCGAGCAGGCCGGCGAACCGCCTCCGCAGCTTCGACCGCGCGCGGTAGCGGCGCTCTGCCGACTGGCGCCTCCGCTGAGGAGAGCCCGTCGGCGCCGAGGACTTGGTGCTGGTGGTCATCTTGCGGCAACCCTTGCTGTCAGTTCAGGCCGATGGTGAAGGTGGTGGCGGCTGGGCGTGAAGCCCTCACGGGAGGAGGTAGATCACACCGAACAGGCCGACCCACACGATGTCGACGAAGTGCCAGTAGTAGGACACGACGATCGCCGACGTGGCCTGAGCGGGCGTGAACTTGCTCAGTTTCGTGCGGATGAGCAGGTACACGAAGGCGATGAGCCCGCCGATGACGTGCAGGCCGTGGAACCCGGTGGCGAGGTAGAAGACCGTGCCGAACGGGCCGGACGGGATCGTCATCCCCTCTTCGACCAGGTTGTGGTACTCGTTGGCCTGGCCGCCGACGAAGATCGCGCCCATGATCAACGTGATGATGTACCAGCGGCGGAGTCCGTAGACGTCGCCGCGCTCGGCGGCGAATACGCCGAACTGGCAGGTCAGCGAGGACAGCACGAGGATCACCGTGAACGGGATCGCGTACGTCACGTTGAGGTGGAACTCTTCGCCGTGCAGCGGCGGCGGCCACTGGCCGGAGGAGTTCTGCGCCTTGACGGTGAAGAACATCGCGAAGAGCCCGGCGAAGAACATCAGTTCGCTGGACAGCCACACGATGGTGCCGACACTGACCATGTTCGGCCGGTTCAGCGAGTGAACCCGCTGACTGATGGTGGGAGCTGCCGTTGTCACGGATCGCATTATGTCCTCTCGCACCACCGTCCCGCCGGGTGGGTCCACGGCGGGTCGTCTGCGTAACCGATCACACCGGATGCCCGGGAAGGTGAGAGCTACTCATGGGTTTACTCGACCGGCTGCTTGACCTGGTCAAGAGGCACGAAACCCCCGGTCTGACGGCTGATACGGCCGGTTTGGAGATCGTCGCCGAGGCCTTCGACCCGGTCGTCGCGGACTCCGCCGTCCTCGCCGGTTCACCCGCCTGGGTCAGCACGGCACCGGCCGTCCTGCGACACCACCTGCTCCTGCCGCCGGACCGGCTCGCCGAGGCGGCGTCGATTCTCGCCCAGGACGGCTACGACCTGCGGGAACAGTCTGTTTCGGGTGGCCTGACGCGGGTCCACGCGGTCCGCGTCCAAGTGCTCGACGCGCTGCACTGCGCCCAGGAACGGTCCCGGATGGCGGGTCTGGCGCAGCGGCTCGGCGGGGACGCGCTCGGCTGGGACGCGCTCCAGCCGGAGGCGCCCGCGTGATGTCGGTCTCGGCCGATACGATCGGGCGAGACGTGCGGTGACGAGTATGGAGGCGTGCCTGATGGGCGAGCAGTCGATGCGGGTCCTGGTGTTCAGCCACAAGGCGGAGGTGCGCGAAGCGATCGTGAACGCGGTCGGCCGACGGCCCGCCGCCGACCTGGCGCGCGTGGACTACGTCGAGGCGACCGGGATCGCCGACGTGCTGTCCGAGGTGGACGCGGGCCACGTCGACCTGGCGATCCTCGACGGCGAGGCCCAGCCGACCGGGGGCATCGGCCTGTGCCGGCAGCTGAAGAGCGAGATCACCGACTGTCCCCCGATCGTGGTCGCGGTACGGCGCCGGGACGACCGGTGGCTGGCGACGTGGTCGCAGGCGGACGCCGTGCTGGTGCACCCGCTGGACCCGTTGACCGCCGCGGAGACCGTCGCCGACGTGCTGCGCGCGCGACGGGTCCCCGTCGTGAACGGCTGAGCCCGGTGGCCACCCCGGTCCCCCGCACCTGGCCGCCGCTGCTCAAGCAGCTCGTCGCACGCGTCGACCTGTCCGAGGAGGACACGGCGTGGGCGATGGACCAGATCATGAGCGGCGCGGCGAGCCCGGCGCGGATCGCCGGGTTCGCGGTGGCGCTGCGCGCGAAGGGCGAGACGCCTTCGGAGATCGCGGGTATGGCCGCGACGATGCTGGCGCACGCCCGGCGGGTCGAGCTGGACCGCGCGGCCGTCGACATCGTCGGCACGGGCGGCGACGGCTCGAACTCGGTGAACATCTCGACGATGGCGACGATCGTCACGGCGGCGGCCGGCGCCCCGGTGGCCAAGCACGGCAACCGCAGCGCGTCGTCGAAGTCCGGCGCGGCGGACGTCCTGGAGGCGCTCGGCGTCACGATTTCGCTGCCCCCGGAGGAAGTCCAGCGCAGCCTCACCGAGGTCGGCGTGGGGTTCTTCCTGGCGTCGGCGTTCCACCCCGCCCTGCGCCACGCGGGCCCGGTCCGCGGCGAGCTCGGCATCCCGACGACGTTCAACCTCCTCGGCCCGCTGACCAACCCGGCCCAGCCGGGCAGCGCGCTGATCGGCTGCGCGTACGAGGACAAGACGCACGTGCTGGCGGAGGTGTTCGCCCGCAGGGGCACGACGGCTCTGGTGGTCCGCGGCGACGACGGGCTCGACGAAATCACGACGACGACCACCTCGACGGTGTGGGTGGTGTCGGGTGGAACGGTGACCCGGACGGCGTTCGACCCGGCTTCGCTGGGCATCCCCCGGGCCACGGCGGCGGACCTGCGCGGCGGCGACGCGGCGGCGAACGCCGAGGTGGTGCGTGAGCTGGTGGGCGGGAAGCCGGGGCCGGTGCGGGATGCGGTTTTGATCAACGCGGCCGCGGCTCTGGCGGCGTTCACGGGGTTCTCGGAGTCCCTTGAGGACGACCTGCGCGCGGGGTTGACGCGGGCGGCCGAGGCCATCGATTCCGGGGCGGCCGCGGCGGTCCTGGACCGCTGGATCGCTTTCGCCTGAGCCCGGACCCGAGCGCCCCAATGTGGCCTTGGTTGCGTTCAACGCACCGAAGGGCCCCTTGGGTGCGTTCAACGCACCGAAGGCCACATTGGGGCGCTTCAGCCGCGGAACGCCGTCCGGTACGAGGACGGGCTCGTCCCCCGCAGCCGGGTGAACTGGTGCCGCAGGGCGGCCGACGACGCGTACCCGCACGCCGCCGCGATGTCCTCCACCGACAGCCGCCCCTCCTCCAGCAGAGCCTGGGCCCTATCCAGGCGCCGCTCCGTCAACCAGCGGTGCGGCGTCGTCCCCGTCGCCGCCGAGAACCGGCGAAGGAACGTTCGTTCTCCCAAACCGCTCCGCCGGGCCAGCTCGGCCACCGTGAACGGCTGGTCCAGCCGCCGCTCCACCCACTCGAGCGCCTCCGCCACCACCGAGTCGTCCGAAACCCGCGGGACCGGCGCCTGGACGAACTGGGCCTGCCCGCCGGCCCGGAACGGCGCCGCCACCATCCGGCGCGCCAGCGTCGTCGCCGCCGTCACGCCGCGCAGCCGCCGGACCAGGTGCAGGCAGAGGTCCACCGCCGCGACCGTGCCCGCGCTCGTCAGCACCCCGCCGTCGTCCGCGTACAGCGCCTGGGTGTCCACGGACGCCGCCGGGAAGCGGGCGCGGAACTCCGCCTCGTAGACCCAGTGGACCGTGCACCGGCGGCCGTCGAGCAGGCCCGCGTAGCCCAGCGTGAACACGCCCGCGCAGAACCCCGCCACCCACGCGCCCCGCGCCGCCGCGTCGCGCAGGACGTCCAGCACCGGCGACGGCGGTGGCGCCGTCCGGGGCGCGCACGTCGGCACGATCAGCAGGTCCGCCGACGCCGCGAAGTCCAAGCCGTGGAGCCCGGACAGCCCGAAACCCGACCAGCTCGAGACCGGCGCCCCCGCGGGCGAGCAGACCCCGAAGTCCCAGCCCTCGATGCCGTCGGCGCTGCGGTCGGTGCCGAAGACCTCGCACGCGACGCCCAGCTCGAACGGCGAAACGTGGTCCGCCAGCACGACCGCGACCCGGGTGACGTCCATGCCGGCCAGCATGTCACAAGTTTTGCGGCCGTTGTCATCTCTGACACTGGTCGCTCGAGGCCGACCGGACGAATCTGGTCGCCATGACGAACTCCGAAACCCGCCCGCTGCTCCAGTGGTCCGCGGCGATGGCGATGTCCGGCACGATCGGCGCCGTCGTCCTCGAGAGCGGCGCGGCCGCGCCGGCCGTG
Source organism: Amycolatopsis sp. NPDC051061 (assembly GCF_040682935.1). Taxonomy (NCBI): domain Bacteria; kingdom Bacillati; phylum Actinomycetota; class Actinomycetes; order Pseudonocardiales; family Pseudonocardiaceae; genus Amycolatopsis; species Amycolatopsis sp. NPDC051061. The sequence continues at coordinate 4,362 of NZ_JBFBBZ010000069.1, read as the reverse complement.
GCCTTTGCCCGCTGCTTCGTCGGCGGGACGCTGCTGGTGCTCTGGTGCCTCGCCCGCGGCTGGCTGCCCGCCTGGCGGCCCTCGAAGCGCGACCTCGGGCTGGCCGTCCTCGGCGGGCTCTTCCTCGTCGGCAACTGGGTGCTGCTGTTCGCGTCCTACGCGCTGTCGTCGATTTCGGTCAGCACGGTCGTCTACCACACCCAGCCGCTGATCCTGGTCGGCCTGGCGGCGGCGTTCCTCGGCGAGAAGGTCGCCAAGAGCCACCTGGTCCGGGCCGCGATCGCGTTCGGCGGCGTGGCCCTGATCTCGCTGTCCGCCCACGGTGAGGACGGCAAACCCATCCAGCTCGCCGGGATCGGGCTCGCGCTCGGCGCGGCCCTGCTCTACGCCGGCGCGTCCTTCGTCGCGAAGCAGCTGAAGCACATCCGCCCGCACCTGCTCGCGGCTGTCCAGACGACGGTGGGCGCGGTCCTGCTGGCGCCCGTGTTGTTCGTCACGCCGCTGCCGACGGCCCCGCGCGAGCTGCTCTGGCTGGTGCTGCTGGGCACCGTCCACACCGCACTGATGTACGTGCTGATGTACGCGAGCATCGGCAAGCTGCCGACCACGACGGTGGCGCTGCTGTCCTACCTCTACCCGGTGGTCGCGGTGCTGGTGGACGTCGCTTTCTACGGTCACCGCCCGACCTGGCCGGAGGCACTGGGGATGCTCGCAGTACTGGCCGCCGCGCTGAGTCCTCAGCGCAACGGCCAGTCAAAGGGTGCGAAGGTCAGTCGTGCGACGGACCCGTGTGGTACTCGAACACCAGCCCGCCGATCGTGATGAGCAGCGCGACCAGCGCCATGACGAGCAGCCAGATGTGGAAGAACGCCAGGGCCAGCGCGGCGAGGGCCGCGGTGGCCGCCATGGCGATCGGCCAGTAGCTGCCCGGGCTGAAGAAGCCCAGCTCACCGGCGCCGTCGCTGATCTCGGCGTCCTCGCGGTCTTCCGGACGCGGCTCAATGCGCCGGGCGACGAACTGCATGTAGCTGCCCGCGAGGAACGCCAGGCCACCGGTCAGGACCAGCGAGACGATGCCCACCGGCTCGGGCTTGCCTCCGTAGCGGGGGTCCAGCACGGCCCACACCCAGTACACGGCCGCCATGAACACGGCGAAGATCGCCACGATGAAGAAGATGCGGGCTTCGACCTTCATGGGTCTTTCCTACTCCCTGTGTGAACCGGCGTCAGTTGGACGCGGAGCGCGCCGTGCGGTCGGTGTTGAACGGCTGGGTGGTCACCGCGTGCGGGGTGCACAGCTCGCCGCAGTTCATCTTCGTCAGCGCTTCGGACGCGGTGAACGTCTGGCCGGTGGCCGGGTTCACCTGCTTGCGCAGCGCGATGTACGCGTCGTACTTGTCCGCCGACAGCGCGCGGACCTCGAAGTTCATCACCGAGTGGTAGGTGCCGCACAGCTCCGCGCACCGGCCGACGAAGGAGCCTTCGCGGTCGATCGTGTTCTGGAAGGAGCTGTCCTGGTTGTTCTTGTCCGGGTTCGGGAAGACGTCCCGCTTGAAGTGGAACTCGGGCACCCAGAAGGAGTGGATGACGTCGGTGGAGATCAGGTCGTACTGGATGACCTTGCCGACCGGGAGCACCAGCAGCGGGATCTCGCCGGACGAGCCGACCGTGCTGACCTGGCCGCTGCCGTCGGGCTTCGCCGCGTTGGCGTCCTCGTACTTGAACTCCCAGTTCCACTGGAAGGCCACGACCTGAACCTTGACGTCCGGGTTCGGGATCTTGGCCAGGACCTTGTCCCCCGTCATCGTGGTGAAGAGGAACAGGACGCAGACCATGATCGTCGGGACGACGACCGTGAACATCTCGAGCGGGATGTTGTACTGGAACTGCCGGGGCAGCTCCTCCGGCTCGCCGTCGACCGTCTTCTTCTTGCGGTGGAACGCCGCGGTCCAGAAGATCAGGGCCCACACGATGGCGCCGACGACCAGCGCGGCCACCACGGTCCAGGTCCACAGCGTGCGCATCTCGTCCGCTTGCCGCGTGACACCCACCGGCCAGCCGAACCGCAGGATCTCGTCGCCGGAGCAGCCCGTCGCGGTCAGCGCGACCAGCACGGCCAGCGCGGCGACGCGCACGGTCCGCTTCCCCAGGGTGCGCTTGGGTTGTCCCACTGCGCCTCGCCCTTTCACCCAGAGCCTCCTACGACCGATCTTTGTGACAGGTGCGGAGCCTAGCCGAGTTGGCGCGCTCCGCTGACCAAGGGGTAACCCTCGACGCGCGTGTTACTCGCCACGGGCCGCCCGGCATACTGGGCACTTCCCCCAGCCCGGTGAAGAACTCCGAAGGTGTGTGAGTACCCGTGTGCGGCCTGCTTGGACTGATCTGCGCGACCGAGACCGGCGCGGCGAACGCGCGTGACGCCGTCGGCGCGGCCATGCGCTGCCAGCGCCACCGCGGCCCCGACGAGCAGGACACGTGGGCCGACGCCGAGGTCGTCTACGGCTTCAACCGGCTCGCGTTCATCGACGTCGAGCACGCCCACCAGCCGCTGGTCTGGGGGCCGCCGGAGGCGCCGGGCCGCTACACGATGAACTTCAACGGCGAGATCTACAACTACCTGGAGCTGCGGGCCGAGCTGGCCGAGCAGCACGGGGCGAAGTTCGAGACCGAGGGCGACGGCGAGGCCATCGTCGCCGGCTTCCACTACCTAGGCGCCGACTGGGTCAAGCGGCTGCGCGGCATGTTCGCCTTCATGATCTGGGACTCCCAGGAGAAGCGGGTCTTCGGCGCGCGCGACCCGTTCGGGATCAAGCCGCTCTTCTACTCGGCCGGCCCCGGCGGGGTGGCGTTCTCCAGCGAGAAGAAGAGCCTGCTGGAGCTGTCGGACACGCTCGGCGTCGCGCAGGAGCTGGACCGCAAGGCGCTGCAGCACTACCTGGTCCTGCAGTACGTGCCCGAGCCGGAGTCGCTGCACACCGCGATCCGCCGCGTCGAGTCCGGGACGTCGTTCGAGGTGGTGCCCGGCGGTGAGGTGAAGTTCACCCGCTACTTCCACCCGCAGTTCGCGACGAAGCCGGTCAACGGCCCCGCCGAGGCCGAAGCGCTGTACGAGCGCATCGCCGATGTGATGCGCGACTCGGTCGGCAAGCACATGATCTCCGACCCCGACGTCACCGTCGGCGCCTTCCTCTCGGGCGGCATCGACTCCACGGCCACCGCCACGCTGGCCAAGGAGCACAACCCGAACCTGATCGCGTTCACCACCGGGTTCGAGCGCGAGGGCTACTCCGAGGTCGACGTCGCCGCCGAGTCGGCCGCCGCGATCGGCGTGAAGCACGTGGTCCGGACGGTGACGGCGGACGAGATGATGGAGGTCCTGCCGCTCATCGTCTGGTACCTCGACGACCCGGTGGCCGACCCGGCGCTGGTCCCGCTCTGGTTCATCGCCCGCGAGGCCCGCAAGCACGTCAAGGCGGTGCTGTCCGGCGAGGGCGCGGACGAGCTGTTCGGCGGCTACACGATCTACAACGAGCCGATCTCGCTGGCGCCGTTCGAGAAGATCCCGGGCGGCATGCGGAAGCTGATCGGCAAGGTGTCGACGAAGATCCCGGAGGGCACCCGCGGCAAGGACCTGCTGCGCCGCGGCGCGCTGCCGCTGGAGGACCGCTACTACGGCAACGCCCGCAACTTCCGCGACGACCAGCTGCGTCACGTGCTGAAGACCTACCAGGAGGGCGTGGGCTTCAAGGACGTCACGGCGCCCTGGTACGACGTCTCGCGCGGCTGGGACCCGGTGGCCCGGATGCAGCACGTCGACCTCTACACGTGGCTGCGCGGCGACATCCTGGTCAAGGCCGACAAGGTGACGATGGCGAACTCGCTGGAGCTGCGGGTGCCGTTCCTCGACGCCGAGGTGTTCAAGGTCGCGGCGTCGATCCCGCTGGACCAGAAGCTCGCGCACGGCACGACGAAGTACGCGCTGCGCCAGGCTCTGGCCAAGATCATCCCGGCGCACGTGCTGAACCGCCGCAAGCTCGGCTTCCCGGTGCCGATCCGGCTGTGGCTGCGCAACGAGATGTACGACTGGGCGAAGGGGATCATCAACGACTCGAAGACCGAGGAGCTGCTGGACAAGAAGGCGATCCTGGGGCTGCTCGAGGAGCACAAGGCGGGCCAGCTGGACCGCAGCCGCCAGCTGTGGGCGCTGCTGGTGTTCATGCTGTGGCACGGCATCTTCGTCGAGCACCGGATCAAGCCCGAGATCCCGGAGCCGGTGTACCCGGTCAAGCTCTGACACTCGCCTAAAAGCCGTGAAGGCCTCCTTACCGGCCATAAGAGCCGGTAAGGAGGCCTAAACGGCTA